>NZ_MKSS01000381.1:0-5885 GCF_001897365.1 Hydrogenophaga sp. 70-12 | reverse complement strand
GACAGCGGCGACGCCGCGCCGGCCGCGTGATGGCGCGGCCCTACAACTTCTCCGCCGGTCCGGCCGCGATGCCGGCCGAGGTGCTGGAGATCGCCGCGCGCGAGATGCTCGACTGGCACGGCACCGGCATGGGCGTGATGGAAATGAGCCACCGCGGCAAGGCCTTCGGCGAGATCGCCGCCCAAGCCGAGGCCGACCTGCGCGAACTGCTGGCCGTGCCCTCGCACTTCAAGATCCTGTTCATGCAAGGCGGCGGCCTGGCCGAAAACGCCATCGTGCCGATGAACCTGTCGCACGGCGGCGTGGTCGACTTCGTGGTCACGGGCGGCTGGAGCCAGAACTCGCTGAAAGAGGCCGGGCGCTACGCGCGGACCCATCTGGCCGCGAGCAACGCCGACAGCCGCCACACCACCCTGCCCGACCCGGCCAGCTGGCAACTCTCTCCCGACGCGCAGTACGTGCACATCTGCAGCAACGAAACCATCCATGGGGTGGAGTTCCAGGCGCTGCCCGACCTCAAGGCCCTGGGCAGCCATGCCCCGCTGGTGGTCGACTTCTCTTCGCATGTGGCCTCGCGCCCCGTGGACTGGACGCGCGTCGGCCTGGCCTTTGGCGGTGCGCAGAAGAACCTGGGGCCGGCCGGTCTCACGCTGGTGGTGGTGCGCGAGGACCTGCTCGGCCACGCCCTGCCCATCTGCCCCAGCGCCTTCAACTACAAGACCGTGGCGGACAACGCCTCGATGTACAACACGCCGCCCACCTACGCGATCTACATCGCGGGCCTGACCTTCCAATGGCTCAAGCGCCAGGGCGGCGTGGCGGCCATGGAGGCGCGCAACATCGCCAAGGCCAAGCTGCTGTACGACTTCCTCGACCAGTCGCCCTTCTACGAAAACCGCGTTGCGCCCGACTGCCGCTCGCGCATGAACGTGCCCTTCTTCCTGAAGGACGAGTCGCGCAACGAGGCCTTCCTGGCCGGCGCACAGGCGCGCGGCTTGCTGCAGCTCAAGGGGCACAAATCGGTCGGCGGCATGCGCGCCAGCATCTACAACGCGATCCCCATCGAAGGCGTCCAGGCCCTGGTGGACTACCTGCGCGACTTCGAAAAGGAAATGGCCTGATCCGATGGCAGCTTCACCGCAACAATCCGAAGCCCTGGGCGAACTGCGCGTTCAGATCGACGCGATCGACCAGCAACTGCTGACACTGCTGAACCAGCGCGCGCTGGTGGCCGAGAAGGTCGGCGAGCTCAAACGCCAGGAAGGCTCGCCCTTCTTCCGCCCGGACCGCGTGGCCCAGGTCATCGAGAAGATCCAGACCGCCAACCCCGGCCCGCTGCTCAACCAGCACGTGGGCGCCATCTGGCGCGAGATCATGTCGGCCTGCCTCGCGCTGGAGACGCCGCAGCGCGTGGCCGTGCTGGGGCCGCAGGGCACCTTCTGCGAGCAGGCGGCCATCGAGTTCTTCGGCAGCGCCGCCAACCTGATCCACTGCGCCAGCTTCGACGAGGTCTTCCACGCCACCGCCGCCGGCACGGCCCAGTTCGGCGTGGTCGGCGTCGAGAACACCACCGAAGGCGTGGTCGCGCGCTCGCTCGACCTGTTCCTGCGCTCGCCCGTGCACGTGGTGGGCGAGGTGAGCCTGCTGGTGCGCCACAACCTGCTGTGCCGCGAGGCCTCGCTCGAGGGCATCGAGGTTGTGATGGCCCACCCCCAGGCGCTCGCGCAGTGCCAGGGCTGGCTGTCGCAGCACCTGCCGAACGCCGAGCGCCGCGCCGTCTCCAGCAACGCCGAGGGCGCGCGCCTGGCCGCCGAGGACCCGCGCTTCGCCGCCCTGGCCAGCGAGCGCGCCGCCGCGCAGTTCGGCCTGCACATCGTCGCGCACGCGGTACAGGACGAGGCCTACAACCGCACGCGCTTCGCCATCATCTGCCTGCCGCAGACCCTGGCCATGCCGCCCGCCAGCGGGCGCGACTGCACCAGCCTCGTGGTGTCGGTGCCCAACCGCCCCGGCGCCGTGCACGACCTGCTGGTACCGCTCAAGCAGCACGGCGTATCCATGACGCGCTTCGAATCGCGCCCCGCCAAGTCCGGTCAATGGGAGTACTACTTCTACATCGATCTCGCCGGCCACCCCTCGCAGCCGCACGTCGCGGCCGCGCTCGAAGAACTGCAACGCCTGTGCGCCTTCTACAAGGTGCTGGGCGCCTACCCGGTGACGGAATGATGTTTGAGCAACTCGGACTGATCGGCTGCGGCCTCATGGGCGGCTCCTTCGCGCTCGCGCTCAAGCGCGCCGGGCTGGTCAAGCGCGTGGTGGGCTACAGCAAGTCGCCGTCCACCACCGAACGCGCGCGCCAGCTCGGCGTGATCGACGTGGAAGCGCCGTCCGCGCTGCTCGCCGTCTCGGGCGCCGACCTGGTGCTGCTGGCCGTGCCGGTGTCCGCCACCGAGGCCACCTTCAAGGCCATCCGCCACCTGGTGCGCAACGACGTGCTCATCATGGACGTGGGCTCCACCAAGCGCGAGGTCATCGACGCCGCGCGCCGCGTGCTGCGCGAGCAGGTGGGCGTGTTCGTGCCAGCCCACCCCATCGCCGGCAAGGAGCTGGCCGGCGTGGACCACGCCGACCCCGACCTCTACACCGGCCGCCAGGTCATCCTCACGCCCATCGAGCGCACCCTGCCCGCGCACCTGGACAAGGCCGAGAAGGTCTGGCGCGCGCTGGGCTGCCAGGTCAAGCGCATGACGCCCGAGGGGCACGACGCCGCCTACGCGGCCATCAGCCACCTGCCGCACCTGCTGGCCTTCGCGCTCATGAACGCCATCCAGAAGCAGGACGAGGGCAAGGACTTCCTGGCCCTGGCGGGTCCCGGCTTCCGCGATTTCACCCGCATCGCGGCCAGCGACGCCGCCGTCTGGCGCGACATCCTGCTGTCCAACAAGGAAGAGCTGGTCTCGCAGTCGCGCCATTTCCTGCGCGCCCTGCAAGAGCTGGAGGCGGCGATCAAGAACAACGACCCCGACGCGCTCGAAACCTTGATCGACCAGGCCAGCGAGGCGCGCGCCGGCTGGCGCATGACGGCCGTCAAGCCCCAGGGCTGAGCCGCCGACCGCGCATGTTCGACATCCCCAGCCTCGACCTCCCTTCCCTCATCAGCGCCGGCGGCCGCGTGCGCCTGCCGGGCTCCAAGAGCATCTCCAACCGCGTGCTGCTGCTGGCCGCGCTCAGCGACGGCCCCACCCTGGTCGAGGACCTGCTCGACTCCGACGACACGCGCGTGATGCTCGCGGCCCTGCGCCAGCTGGGCTGCACCATCGAAGAGACCGGCCCGGCCAGCGTGCGCGTGCAGGGCCTGGGCGGGCGGCTGCCGGTGCGCGAGGCCGCCCTCTTCCTGGGCAACGCCGGGACCGCCATGCGCCCGCTGACGGCCGCGCTGTCGCTCCTGGCCACGGCCCAGGGCGCACGCTTCGAGCTGTCCGGCGTGCCGCGCATGCACGAGCGCCCCATCGGCGACCTGGTCGACGCCCTGCGCCAACTCGGCTGCCCGGTGGCCTGCCTGCAGAACGAAGGCTACCCACCGCTGCGCCTGGGCGACGGCAGCACGCACCCGCTGCGCCTGGACGGGCCCATCCGCGTGCGCGGCGACGTCTCCAGCCAGTTCCTCACCGCCCTGCTGCTCGCGCTGCCGCTGGTGGCGCAGGAGCGCGACGCGGTGATCGAGGTCACCACCGAGCTCATTTCCAAGCCCTACATCGAGATCACGCTCAAGCTGCTGCAGCGCTTCGGCGTGGATGTGCGGCGCGAGGGCTGGCAACGTTTCACCATCCCGCGCGGCAGCCGCTACGCCTCGCCGGGGCGCATCGCCGTCGAGGCCGACGCCTCCTCGGCCAGCTACTTCATCGCGCTGGGCGCGATCGCGCCTGCCACACCGGGGACCGACGGCGTCGTGATCGAAGGCGTGGGCACGGACTCCATCCAGGGCGACATCCGCTTCATCGAGGCCGCGCGGCTCATGGGCGCCGAGGTCGAGGGCGACGGCAACCGCCTGCGCGTGCGCCGCGGCGCCTGGCCGCTCAAGGCCATCGACCTCGACTGCAACCACATCCCCGACGCGGCCATGACCCTGGCCGTGATGGCGCTCTACGCCGACGGCACCACCACGCTGCGCAACATCGCCAGCTGGCGCGTGAAGGAAACCGACCGCATCGCCGCCATGGCCATCGAAGGCCGCAAGCTCGGCGCCACCATCGAAGAAGGCGCGGACTTCATTCGCGTCACGCCGCCCGCGGGCCCCGCCGCCGGGACGCCCCAAGGCGGGGCAGCGCCCTCGGAGGGTAGCGAACCACACGCAGTGGGGAGCGTGGGGGCCTACGGATGGCGGCGGGCCAGCATCCACACCTACGACGACCACCGCGTCGCCATGTGCTTCTCGCTCGCGGCCTTCAACCCGGCCGGCCTGCCGGTGCGCATCGAAGACCCCAAGTGCGTGGGCAAGACCTTCCCCGACTACTTCGAAACCCTGTTCGGCGTCTGCCACACGCCGGCCGAGCGCATCCCCGTCATCTGCATCGACGGCCCCACCGCCTCCGGCAAGGGCACGCTGGCGGCCGAGCTGGCCTCGCGCCTGGGCTACCACCTGCTCGACTCCGGCGCCCTGTACCGCCTGGTGGGCCTGGCGGCCGAGCGCGAGGGCCTGTCCACCACCGAAGCCGACCTGCGCGAGCCCGCCCATGCCGAGCGCCTGGGCCGCCTGGCCGCCGGCCTGGACGTGCGCTTCACCCCCGGCAAGACCTGGCTGGAAGGCGAGGACGTCACCGAAGCCCTGCGCGCCGAACCCGCCGGCATGGCGGCCTCGCGCGTCTCGGCCGTGCCCCAGGTGCGCGCCGCCCTGGTCGACCTGCAACTGCAGATGCGCCACCTGCCCGGCCTGGTGGCCGACGGCCGCGACATGGGCACCGTCATCTTCCCCGGCGCCCCGCTGAAGATCTACCTCACGGCCAGCGCCGAGCAGCGCGCCCAGCGCCGCCATAAGCAATTGATTTCAAAGGGAATACCGGCTATACTCGACGACCTTCTGGCCGACCTCAAGGCGCGCGACGCTCGCGACATGAACCGCGCGCACGCTCCCCTGAAGCCGGCCGAAGACGCGGTGCTGCTGGACAACTCCGAACTGGACATCGAGCAATCGGTGCAATTCGTGTTGAAACGCTGGCACGGCCAACAGGCTTTCCCGGTCCGCTGAGCAAGCCACCCCCAGGCCCCGAAGACCCCGCCGGATGTTCCCCGTCCGCAGGTCCCAGGGATCGTCAACCAACCCGCCGTGTTCCACACGGCACAACGCTACACCGCCCACCCGTCGTCACCCGCGCCGCCCCCTGCGGGCCTCCGTGCGCCGACACCAAGCGGTTTCAGGAAAACCCAATGTCTGAATCTTTTGCCGCCCTCTTTGAAGAGTCCCTCAAGCGCGCCGAAATGCGCGCGGGCGAAGTCATCACCGCCGAGGTCGTTCGCATCGAACACAACCACGTGGTGGTCAACGCCGGTCTGAAGTCGGAAGCCTACGTCCCGCTGTCCGAATTCAAGAACGACCAAGGCGAACTCGAAGTGCAGGTCGGCGACTTCGTGTCCGTCGCCATCGACTCCGTCGAGAACGGCTTCGGCGACACCCTGCTGTCGCGCGACAAGGCCAAGCGCCTGGCCTCGTGGATGGCCCTGGAAAAGGCCCTGGAGTCGGGCGAATTCGTCACCGGCACCACCACCAGCAAGGTCAAGGGCGGCCTCAAGGTCATGGTCAACGGCATCAGCGCCTTCCTGCCGGGCTCGCTGGTCGACAGCCGTCCCACCAAGGACCTCACCCCCTACGAGAACAAGACCCTGGAATT
>NZ_MKSS01000380.1:0-5522 GCF_001897365.1 Hydrogenophaga sp. 70-12 | reverse complement strand
CCCGCGCCGGTACCCGCACCGCCGCCACCGCCCGTGAGCCAGCGCCCCACCCCCAAGTTCATCTCGCAAGCCGCCTCGGCGACCGACTACCGCAAGGACGGCGCGCGCCACATCTACGCCCGCAACGGCCACCGCATCTACAAGGGCCAGCTGCCGCCGCTGCTGCACGCCGTGGGCGTGCTGCAGGTCGAGGTGGACGACATCGGCGAGGTCCGCCAGGTGAGCTGGATGCGGGCGCCCAGCCACGCGCCCGACGTGATGCGCGAGATCGAGCGCACGGTGCGCGCCGCGGCTCCTTTCCCGGCGCCGGTGCGCATGGGCCGCGTCACCTACACCGACGTGTGGCTCTGGGACAAGAGCGGCAACTTCCAACTCGACACGCTGACCGAAGGACAGCGCAACAAGTGATCTCCGTGGTTTGAGACGTTTTCAAGGCCCGCTTCGCGCGGGCCTTCTTGTTGGCGGCGCGCCGGCCACGCGGCCGCCGCGGCGGCTCAGCTGCCGCGGTAGGTGGAGTAGGCCCAGGGGCTCACCAGCAGCGGCACGTGGTAGTGCTGGTCCACCCGCGCCACGCCGAAGTCCAGCGCCACGCGGTCCAGGAAGCGGGGCTGCGGCAGGTCGACGCCGCGGGCGTCGAAGTAGTCCTTCACATCGAACACCAGCCGGTAGGTCCCCACCTTCAGCGAGGCGTTGTCCAGCAAGGGGCCATCCGGGTTGCGCCCGTCCGCATTGAGCGTGAAGCGCTTGATCAGCGTCGCCTGCTCGCCCTGCGTGGCATAGAGCGCCACCGCCATGCCCGCCGCCGGGCAACCGTGCATCGTGTCCAGTACGTGGGTGCTCAAGCCCATGGCCGCGTTCTCCTGTGAATTTGGTCGACCGAAAGTGTATACACTTTGGCGCGAATCTGGCTATCATGCGGCGCATGGAAACGTCCAGCACGGCCCAGATCGTCGACGCCCTCACGCGCGCCATCGTCGAACACCGGCTGCGCCCGGGCACCAAGCTCGCCGAGCAGAAGCTCGCCGATCACTTCGGCGTTTCGCGCACCCTGGTCAGGCAGGCCCTGTTCCAGCTGTCCCAGAACCGCCTCATCCGCCTGGAGCCCGCGCGCGGCGCCTTCGTGTCCACGCCCTCGGCCGACGAGGCCCGCCAGGTCTTCGCCGTGCGCCGCATGCTCGAGGTGGAAATGACCCGCGCCTTCGCCCGCCAGGCCACGCCAGCCACCCTGCGCGCCCTGCGCGAGCACCTGGCGCAGGAGCGCCAGGCCGTGCTCCGTCAGGACGTGCCCGGCCGCACCGAGCTGCTGGGGGACTTCCATGTGCGCATGGCCGAACTCATGGGCAACCGCGTGCTGTCGGACCTGCTGCGCGACCTGATCTCGCGCTGCGCGCTCATCACGCTCATGTACCAAAGCAGCGAGGCCGCCGCCGATTCGTGCGACGAGCACGCCGCCATCGTCAAGGCACTGGCCGGTCGCGACGAAGCCCTGGCCGTGCGCCTGATGGAAGAGCACCTGCAGCACGTCGAGGCCAGCCTGGCCTTCGACCGCCCCCGGCCCGCCAACGACCTCTCGCTCGCCCTGTCCTGAGCCCCTTCATGACCTACGACGCCACCGCCCCCTACCCGCGCGACCTCATCGGCTACGGCCGCGATGTGCCGCACGCCCGCTGGCCCGGCGGCGCGCGCATCGCCGTGCAGTTCGTCCTCAACTACGAGGAAGGCGGCGAGAACAGCGTGCTGCACGGCGACGCCGCCTCCGAGCAGTTTCTCTCCGAGATGTTCAACCCCGCGGCCTACCCCGCGCGGCACATCAGCATGGAGGGCATCTACGAGTACGGCTCGCGCGCCGGCGTCTGGCGCCTGCTGCGCGAGTTTGAGTGCCGCGGCCTGCCGCTCACCGTGTTCGGCGTGGCGCAGGCGCTGCAACGCCACCCCGAGGTCTGCGCCGCCTTCACCGAACTCGGCCACGACATCGCCTGCCACGGCCTCAAGTGGATCCACTACCAGAACGTGGACGAGGCCACCGAACGCGCCCACATGGCCGAGGCCATGCGCCTGCTCACGGCGCTGACGGGCCAGCGCCCGCTGGGCTGGTACACCGGGCGCGACAGCCCGAACACGCGCCGCCTGGTGGCCGACTTCGGCGGCTTCGAGTACGACAGCGACTACTACGGCGACGACCTGCCCTTCTGGATGAAGGTGCGCAAGAGCGACGGCAGCGACGCGCACCAGCTCATCGTGCCCTACACCCTGGACTGCAACGACATGCGCTTCGCGCTGCCGCAGGGCTATTCGCACGCCGATCCCTTCTTTCAGTACATGAAGGACACCTTCGACACGCTCTACGCCGAGGGCGACCCGGACGGCCTGGACCGGCCCAAGATGATGAGCATCGGCATGCACTGCCGCCTGCTCGGCCGGCCCGGGCGTTTCACCGCGCTGCAACGCTTCCTGGACCACATCCAGTCGCACGACCGCGTGTGGGTCGCGCGCCGCCTGGACATCGCGCGCCACTGGCGTGCCCAACACCCATTCACGGTCTGACACCATGGCCCTCACGCTCGACACCTTCAACGCCGCCGCGCCCGACGAAGCCCTGCGCCTGCTCGACGGCCTGTACGAACACTCGCCCTGGGTGGTGGAACGCACGCTGGCCCAGCGCCCCTTCGCCAGCCTGGCCGCACTCAAGTGGGCCTTGGTGCAGGCGGTGGCCCAGGCCACGCGCGACGAGCAGCTGTCGCTGATCCGCGCCCACCCGGAATTGGCGGGCAAGGCCATGGTGGCCCAGACCCTCACCAGCGAAAGCACGGGCGAGCAAAGCCGCGCCGGCCTCACGCACTGCACGCCCGAGGAGTTCCAGGCGCTGCAGAAGCTCAACGCCGACTACAACGCGCGCTTCGGCTTTCCCTTCATCCTCGCGGTGCGCGGGCCGCGCGGCAGCGGCTTCACGCGCCAGCAGATCATCGCCACCTTCCAGCGCCGCCTGCACAACCCGGTGGACTTCGAGCGCGAAGAGGCCTTGCGCAACATCCACCGCATCGCCGAGATCCGCCTGGCCGACAAGTTCGGCGCCGAACCCGCGCTGGGCCACCACGTGTGGGACTGGCACGAAGACCTGGCGCGCCACAGCGACCCGGGGTTCAAGGAGAGCGGCCAGCTCACCGTCACCTACCTCACCGCCGCGCACCAGGCCTGCCAGCAGGAGCTGATGGCGCGCATGCGCGAATGCGGCTTCGACGAGGTCTCCATCGACGCGGTGGGCAACGTGGTCGGCGTGTACCACGGAGCCATGCCCGATGCGAAGCGCCTGCTCACCGGCAGCCACTTCGACACCGTGCGCAACGGCGGCAAGTACGACGGCCGGCTCGGCATCTTCGTGCCGCTGGCCTGCGTGCAGCGCCTCCACCAAGCCGGCCGGCGCCTGCCCTTCGGCGTCGAGGTCGTGGCGTTCTCGGAAGAGGAAGGCCAGCGCTACAAGGCCACCTTTCTGGGCTCGGGCGCGCTCACCGGCGACTTCAACCCCGCCTGGATGGACCAGACCGACGCCGACGGCGTGCGCCTGCAGGACGCCATGCGCGCCGCCGGCCTGCCGGGCACGCTGGACGCCATCGGCGCGCTGCGCCGCGACCCGTCGCGCTACCTGGGTTTCGTCGAGGTGCACATCGAGCAGGGCCCGGTGCTCAACGAGATGGGCCTGCCGCTGGCCGTGGTGACCTCCATCAACGCCGGCGTGCGTCACGTGGGCGAGGTCATCGGCATGGCCAGCCACGCCGGCACCACGCCCATGGACCGCCGCCGCGACGCCGCCTGCGCCGTGGCCGAGCTCGCGCTCTACCTGGAGCGGCGCGCCGCCCAGGACGGCGACTCGGTCGCCACCATCGGCCTGCTCAACGTGCCCGGTGGCTCCATCAACGTGGTGCCCGGGCGCTGCCAGTTTTCGCTCGACCTGCGCGCGCCCAGCGACGCCCAGCGCGACGCGCTGGAGCGCGACGTGCTCGCCGAGCTCAGCGCCATCTGCGAACGCCGCGGTCTGGGCCAGCGCCTGGAGCGCACCATGGCCGCTTCCGCCGCCCCCAGCCACCCCGACTGGCAGGCCCGCTGGGAAAAGGCCGTGGCCGCGCTGGGCCTGCCGGTGCACCGCATGCCCAGCGGCGCCGGCCACGACGCCATGAAGCTGCACGAGGTGATGCCGCAGGCCATGCTGTTCGTGCGCGGCGAAAACAGCGGCATCAGCCACAACCCCCTGGAAAGCAGCACCAGCGACGACATCGAACTGAGCGTGCTGGCCTTCGACCACCTCCTTGAGCAGCTCGCGAAAGACACCGCCTGACCATGACCGCCCACACCCAACTCGACGCCTGGATCGACGCCCACTTCGACGAGCAGCTCGCCTTCCTGCGCGAACTCGTGCGCGTGCCCACCGACTCGCCGCCCGGCAACAACGCGCCGCACGCCGAGCGCACCGCCGAACTGCTCGCCCCCATGGGCTATGCCGCCGAGAAGCACACCGTGCCCGAGGCCGAGGTGAAGGCCGCCGGCCTGCAGAGCATCACCAACCTCATCGTGCGCCGCCGCTTCGGCGAAGGCGGTCCCACCATCGCGCTGAACGCGCACGGCGACGTGGTGCCCCCCGGCGAGGGCTGGACCCACGACCCCTACGGCGGCGAGATCGTCGACGGCGCGATGTACGGCCGCGCCACCGCCGTGAGCAAGAGCGACTTCTCCAGCTTCACCTTCGCGCTGCGCGCGCTCGAATCGCTCGGCGCGCCACTCAAGGGCGGCGTGGAGCTGCACTTCACCTACGACGAAGAATTCGGCGGTGAACTGGGTCCTGGCTGGCTGCTCGCCAAAGGCCTGACCAAGCCCGACCTGATGATCGCCGCCGGCTTCAGCTACCAGGTGGTGGTGGCGCACAACGGCTGCCTGCAGCTCGAGGTGACGGTGCAGGGCGAGATGGCGCACGCCGCCATCCCCGACAGCGGCACCGACGCGCTGCAGGGCGCCACCCACATCCTGAACGCCCTGTACGCGCTCAACCGCGACTACCTGCAGGTGCGCTCCAACGTCGAAGGCATCAGCCACCCTTACCTCAACGTCGGCCTCATCAGCGGCGGCACCAACACCAACGTCATCCCGGGCAAGGTGGTGCTCAAGCTCGACCGCCGCATGATCCCCGAGGAAGATCCCGCGCAGGTGGAAGCCGCGCTGCGCGAGACCATCGCGCAAGCGGCGGCCAGCTTCGACCCGCCGCGCGGCGGCAAGGCGCTGCGGGTCGAGATCAAGCGCATGCTGCTGGCGCGCGCCATGAAGCCCCTGGCGGGCAACGCCGCCCTGGTGAAGGCCCTGCAGACCCACGGCGAGCAGGTTTTCGGCGAACCCATCCCCGCCGTCGGCACGCCGCTCTACACCGACGTGCGCCTCTACGTCGAGCGCGGCATCCCCGGCGTCATCTACGGCGCCGGCCCGCGCACCGTGCGCGAGTCCAACGCCAAGCGCGCCGACGAACACGTGCGCCTGGACGA
>NZ_MKSS01000379.1:0-5967 GCF_001897365.1 Hydrogenophaga sp. 70-12 | reverse complement strand
GCCCGCGCCGTTCTCGGGCGGCGAAACGGTGGTGCGCGAGCAGGCCAGCATCCAGATCAGCCAGGACAAGGGTTCGCTCATCCACATGGGCCCGGCCGCGCAGCTCAGCGAGGTGGTCAAGGCGCTCAACACCCTGGGCGCCACGCCGCAGGACCTGATCGCCATCCTGCAGGCCATCAAGGCCTCCGGCGCGCTCAACGCCGAACTCGAAATCATCTGACGGCCATGATCGGCAGCAGCGCCTTCACCTCCCCGAGCGGCCTCGCCGCCGACCCGAACGCGCTCAACGCGCTCAAGGGCGCGGGCGACAGCAAGGCCGCGCTCAAGGAGGCCGCGAAGCAGTTCGAGGCCCTGTTCATGCGCGAGCTCATCAAGAGCATGCGCGAAGCCACCAGCAAGAGCGGCCTGTTCGACAGCGAGGGCGAGAACCTGGGCACCGACCTGCTGGACCAGCAGTTCGCGCAGAAGCTCACCGGCCTGCCGGGCGGCCTGTCGGAAGCCATCGAGCGCCAGCTCGCCGGCCGCATGTCCGGCACGCAGGCCTTGCCCGACGCGCCCGCCACGCCCAGCACCGTGGGCCGCGCCAGCGCCGGCGAACGCCAGAGCGCGTTTGTCGAGCGCCATGGCGCCGCCGCGCTGGCGGTGGCGCGCGAATCGGGCATTCCCGCCGCCTTCATGCTGGGCCAGGCCGGGCACGAGAGCGGCTGGGGCCGTGGCGAGATCCGCCACGCCGACGGCTCGCCCGCGCACAACCTGTTCGGCATCAAGGCCACGGGCGGTTGGACAGGCAAGGTCGCCGAGGTCACCACCACCGAGTACATCAATGGCGAGCCGCGCAAGGTGACGGCCAAGTTCCGCGCCTACGACTCCTACGAGGAGTCGTTCCGCGACTACGCCCGCCTGATCGGCAACAGCCCACGCTACGAGGGCGTGATGGATCAGCTGCATTCCGTTCAGGGCTTCGCCAAAGGCCTGCAGCGCGCCGGCTACGCCACCGACCCGTCCTACGCCGAGAAGCTCGGCCGGGCCATCAACACCACGCTGAGCCTTCAGCGTGCGCAAGGCTGAAGGGGAGCCTGAGCCATGTCCTCACTCAACATCGCCACCCGCGCGCTCAACACCAACCTGGCGGCGCTGCAGGTCATCGGCCACAACATCGCCAACGTCAACACGCCCGGCTACTCGCGCCAGACGGTGGTGCTGTCCAGCGCGGGCTACCAGTTCACCGGCGGCGGCTACTTCGGCAAGGGCGTGGAGATGACCACGGTGGAGCGCGCCCACAACGAGTACCTCACGCGCGAGGCGCGCCAGACCGGCTCGGTGGCCGCGGCGGACGCGGCGCGCCTGGCCCGCCTGGAGCAGCTGGAAACCGTGTTCCCCACCGGCGAGAAGGGCCTGGGCACGGCGCTCAACGACATGCTCAACGCCTGGACCGACCTCAGCTCGGCGCCGGGCAACCTCACGGCGCGCACGGTGGTGATCGCGCGCGCCGACGAATTCGCCAGCCGGCTGCGCGACAGCGCGGGCCAGCTCGACCTGATGCGCAACACCACGCAGCAGCAGGTGAAGTCGGTCACCGAGGACATCAACCGCATCGCCCAGGACCTGGCCAAGGTCAACCAGCGCATCATCGAGACGGCCGGCACCGCGCACACACCCAACGACCTGTACGACCAGCGCGACCAGCTGCTGCGCCAGCTGAGCGACAAGGTTCAGATCAGCACCGTGCCCGGCGATGCCGGATCGGTCAACGTGTTCGTGGCCGGCAGCCAGCCGCTGGTGCTGGGGGCGCAGGCCGCGAAGCTGGCGGCCCAGACCGATCCCATGGATTCGTCGCGCATCACCATCAACTTCGTGCAGGGCGGTGTGTCCACCGCGCTGGCCGATGGCTCGCTGGGCGGCGGCGAACTGGCGGGGGTGGTGCGTTTCCTCAACGACGACCTGGCGGCCGCGGCCAACCAGCTCGGCCGCATCGCCCTGGCCACGGCCAATCTGGTGAACCAGCAGCACGCGCTGGGCCTGGACCTCAAGGGCAACCCGGGACAGAACTTCTTCGTGCCGCCCGCGGCCGCCAAGGGCCTGGCGTCGCCGGCCAACGGTGGCACCGGTCAGGTGAGCGCCGTGGTGAGCGACCCGCAGGCGCTGATCGCCTCCGATTACGAGTTGCGCGTGGAGGCCGGCGGCTTCAGCATCGTGCGCCTGAGCGACGGCAACACCACCAGCGTGGGCGCTTTGCCCGCCGAGGTCGATGGCCTGAGCTTCCAGGTGGACGCGGCCGGCGCCGTGCCGGGCGACCGCTTCCGCATCCGGCCATTCGAGGCGGCGGCGCGCAACCTGCAGGTGGCCATCGACGCCCCCGAGCAGCTGGCCGTGGCCAGCCCCGTCATGGTCACCCCCGGCACCGGCAACTCGGGCAGCCTGAGCGTGGAGAAGCTCTACGCGGTCGACAACTCGGCCAACCTCACCGACCCGGTCACCATCACCTTCAACGCCGACGGCAGCTTCAGCGCCACCGGCCTGGGCCCGGGCAACCCCCCGCCCGACAACGCCGGCCCGCCGCCGAGCTACAACTTCAAGCCCGGCCAGGCCATCGTGCTCAATGGCTGGAGCCTCACGCTGCGCGGCAACCCCACCGCGGGCGACAGCTTTTCCATTGGCGCCTCGCCGTCCAACGCCGTCGCGCAGAGCGCCGGCAACGCCAGCGGCATGCTGGCCTTGCGCGACCTCGCCACCTTCGACGGCGTGCCGCTGTCCGACGGCTACGTCAGCCTGTTCTCCGACCTGGGCACGCGCGTGCAGGGCGCGCAGTTCGCGGCCGACTTCTCGGCCGGCGTGGCCACGGCGGCCGAGCAGGCGCGCAGCAACGTGGCCGGCGTCAACCTCGACGAAGAAGCCGCGCGGCTGCTGCAGTTCCAGCAGGCCTACCAGGCCTCGGCCAAGTTCCTGCAGATCGCGCAGAGCACCTTTGACAGCCTGTTGCAAACCGTGGGACGTTGACCGCCATGAGCTTCCGCATCGCCACCGCCAACCAGTTCGACCGCACCATCGACCAGCTCGCCACGCGCCAGTACGACCTGGCCAAGCAGCAGGAGCGCATCTCCACCGGCAAGCGCGTGATGAAGGCCAGCGACGACCCCGTGGCCGCCACGCTGGCCGAGTCGGCCCGCAACCGAATGACGCGGGTGCAGGCCGACCTGCGCGCGCTGGACGCCTCGCGCACCAGCCTGCAGCAGGCCGAGTCCGGCCTGGCCGAATCGGGCGAGCTGATCCAGCGCGTGCGCGACCTGCTGGTGTCCGCCGGCAACCCCAGCTTCGCCGACGCCGAGCGCGAGGACGTGGCGCGCCAGCTCGAAGGCCTGCGCGAGCAGCTGCTGGCCGTGGCCAACCGCACCGACAACAACGACCGCACCCTGTTCGGCGGCCTGGGCGGCGCGCCCACGCCCTTCGTCGACCTGTACGGGCCCAGCGGCACCGGCGTGCAGTTCGAGGGCCAGCGCGGCCAACCCGCGGCGGGCAACGGCACCCTGCCCCAATCGCTCGACGGTGACGCCATCTGGATGCGCATCCCGCAGGGCAATGGCAGCTTCACCCTGAGCCTGCCCACCAGCAACACCGGTGGCGTGAACACCAGCCTGGGGCAGGTGACCGACGCCACCGCGCTCACCGGCGACGACTACCGCGTGGACTTCGCCGACGTGGGCGGCGTGATCCAGTACACCATCACCAACACCACCACGGGCACCCCCGTGGCGGGCCACGCGGGCGTGCCCTACGAGGCCGGCAAGACCGTGGCCTTCGATGGCCTGTCCTTCGAAATGAACGGCCAGCCGGCCGCGGGCGACCGCATCGACCTCGCCCCCGCCACCGGCACCACCGACATCTTCTCCGTCGTGCAGGGCGCGATCGACGCCCTGCGCTACCAGGGCGCGGGCGAATCGGCGCTGCGCACCCAGGCGCTGGGGCGCGCCCTCACCGAGGTGGACGCCGGGCACGACCGCGTGCTGCTGGCGCGCGGGCGCGCCGGCGAATGGCTCAACCGCGCCGACTCCATGGACCTGCTGATGAACAACCGCAGCACCGACCTGGAGCTGGAGGAATCGCGCCTGGTCGACCTGGACATGGTCAAGGGCATCTCCGACTTCAAGAACAAGGAGCTCGCGCTCAACGCCGGCCTGCAGGCTTACGCCACCGTGCAGCGCATGTCCCTGTTCGACTACATCAAATAAGCGCGCCGACGAACCCCCATGCTGATGCAAGCGCACACCGTCCTCGACAGCGTCGCCATGGCCTATGTGCCGCTGTGGAACCGCGCGCGCGAGCTCGCGGGCGTGCGCCTGTGCGTGCGCGCCATCCACCCCGAGGGCGTGGACGCCCACCACCTGCTGCAGGCCATCGGCGACGACTGGCCCGAGGGCGCGCCGCCGCTGCTGCTGTCGCTGCAGACGCCGCGCCTGCTGCAGCAGGCCCTGGCCTGCCCGCCCGTGCTCAACACCCTGCTGGAGGTGCCGGCCGCGCTGTTCGGCGCGCAGGAAACGCTGGCGCGCCTGTCGCTCGCGCGGCGCAACGGTCACCTGCTGGTGCGCCACGGCGACTGGAGCGCGCTGCGGGGGCGGCCCACGCCGGGCGTCGAGCACCGCAACCTGTTCACGCTGGAGCCCCTTGACCGCATCGAGCCCATGCCCGGCCAGATGGTGGAAGGCGTGGACACCCAGGAGCGCCTGCGCCAGGTGCTGGACCAGGCCCAGGCCGCCGCCGTGCTCGGCTGGCCCGCGGTCGACGTGCTGCGCGCCCACAAACGCCAGCCGCTGCACTACGACGCGCGCGTGGTGCGCCAGGTGCTGCAGGCCATCGACGACGAGGAATGTTCGGTCGAGTACCTGGAGCGCGTGGTGCGCCAGGACCCGGTGCTGATCTACCGCATTCTCATGCTGGTGAATTCCGCGGCCTACGGCCTGCGGCGCGAGATCGGCTCGCTGCGCCACGCCATCATGATGCTGGGCTTCCGCGAGTTGGGCCGCTGGCTCACCGAGCAGGTGCCGGAGGCCGAGCCCGACATCGACCTGCAGCCCGTGCGCTACGCCATGGTGATGCGGTCGCGCCTGGCCCAGCACCTGCTGGCGACCGGCTCCGACGACCTCTTGCGCGCCGAGGTCTACACGACCGCGGCGCTCTCGCAGCTCGACCTGTTGCTGCACCAGCCCCTGGCCGACCTGCTGCACCGCCTGCCCCTGGCGGGCCGGGTGACCGACGCGGTGCTGCGCCACGATGGCCCCTACTTCCCGCTGCTGGACATCGCGCGCGCCATGGGCGACCCGGAGCGGCTGGACCGCATGGAAACCCTGTGCCGCCGCCACGAGCTGACGCTGGAGCAGGTGAACCGCGCCCTGCTGCGCATGCTGGCCACCAGCCGCGACCACGCGGGCCGGCGCTCGGAGCGGCTGGCGCACTGAAGCCGGGTTCGTGGGTGGGGTGCGCCAAAGTGTGCACACTCGTCCCATGACCGCCCCGACAGACAAGCCGCTTCCCAGCACCCTGCGCACCCGCCGCTTTCGAGCCGGCGACGAGTTCGCCCTGTTCCACGTGCACCGCTCGGCCATTCAGTCGATCGCCAGCCGGGACTACACGCCCGAGCAGATCCAGGCCTGGTTGCCCGAGGAGGGGGAGCGGGACGCCTGGGCCCAGCGCGTGCGCGCCCTGGCGCCGTTCGTGGCGCTCGATGGCGATCGGATCGTGGGCTACGCCGATCTCCAGGCCAACGGCCTCATCGACCAATTCTTCGTGTCCGGGCAGCACCCGCGTCGCGGCATCGGCGCCGCGCTGATGTGGCGGGTGCACGAGGAAGCGGCCTTGCTGGGGCTCTCAGAGCTGCACGCCCACGTCAGCTTGAGCGCCGAGGCCTTTTTTCGCCGCTTCGGTTTCGAGGTGGTCGAGCGGCGCCTGCCGGTGCGGCGCGGGCTGGCCTTGCCG
>NZ_MKSS01000378.1:0-6067 GCF_001897365.1 Hydrogenophaga sp. 70-12 | reverse complement strand
GAACTGCAGGCCATTGCCGTCCTGGATCAACAGACGCTTTCCGTCGAGCCGGCGGATGTCGTCCTCGGCCTTGAGCACCAGTTGCGCGGGGCCGCGCTCGGTTTCCACCGTCCAGGTGCTGGGCGTGGCGTAGCCCGAGACACCCAGGATGCGCTGGATGCGGGGCATGAACTCGCGCGGCGCCAGTTCTTCCTCGATCAGCGTCCGCGTGGCGGCGTCGAGCGCCGACAGGCGCTCTATCCACACGAGCTCGTGCCCGTCGCTGCCCACCAGCGACAGGCCCTCGTCGGGCGCGGCCAGGGGGAAGGCGCGCACGGGCAGCACGCCGGCGTGCACCCGCCCATCGGCGGTGGTGAGCTGCAGCGGGCCTTGCGGGTCTCGGCGCAGTGTCCAGTCGATCGTCGTCATGCTGATCTCCGCGTTCAGTCGGTTCCCGCCGTGGCGCCATGCGCCGTGGGGTTGGTGTGGGGTGGGGCGAGGCTTGGCTCGTCTTCCACGTCCACGTTGCGCAGCTGCGCCATGTAGAGCCGCCAGTAGGCGCCCTCGCGCGCCATCAGCTCGTCGTGCGGGCCCACCTCCACCACCTCTCCCCGGTCCATCACCACCAGCCGGTCGGCGCGGCGCAATGTGGAGAGGCGGTGCGCGATGGCGATGGTGGTGCGCCCGGCCACGAGGTTGTCGAGCGCCTTCTGGATTTCCTTCTCGGTCTCGGTGTCCACGCTGGAGGTGGCCTCGTCGAGGATCAGGATGCGCGGGTCGATCAGCAGCGCGCGCGCGATGGAGATGCGCTGGCGCTCGCCGCCCGACAGGCCCTGGCCGCGTTCGCCCACCAATGAGTCGTAGCCGTGCGGCAGGCGCAGGATGAACTCGTGCGCGTGCGCGGCGCGCGCGGCGGCCACGATCTCGGCGCGTGTGGCGTCCGGTTTGCCGTAGGCGATGTTCTCGGCGATGGTGCCGAAGAACAGGAAGGGCTCCTGCAGCACCAGGCCGATGTGGCGGCGGTAGTCGGCCACGGCGAACTGGCGCACGTCGATGCCGTCGACGCGGATGCTGCCGCCGCTGACGTCGTAAAAGCGGCAGATGAGGTTGACCAGCGTGCTCTTGCCCGAGCCGCTGTGGCCCACCAGGCCGATCATCTCGCCGGGCCGGATGGCCAGGTTCATGCCGCGGATGACCGAGCGGTTGCCGTAGCGGAAGTGCACGTCGCTCAGTTCGATGCCACCGTCGATGCGCGGCCGGCGCACGGGCTGCGCGGGCTCCGGCACGTTGGAGACGTGGTCGAGGATGTCGAAGATGCGCTTGGCGCCGGCGGCGGCCTTCTGCGTGACCGAGACGATGCGGCTCATGGAGTCGAGCCGGCTGTAGAAGCGGCCGATGTAGGCCAGGAAGGCGGTGAGCACGCCCACCGTGATGTCGCCGCGCGAGACCTGCCAGATGCCGAAGGCCCAGACCACCAGCAGGCCGAGTTCGGTGAGCAGCGTGACCGTGGGCGTGAACAGCGACCAGGTCTTGTTCAGCTTGTCGTTGACCTCCAGGTTGTGGCGGTTGGCCTCGCGAAAGCGGGCGGCTTCGCGCTTCTCCTGCGCGAAGGCCTTCACCACGCGGATGCCGGGGATGGTGTCGGCCAAGACGTTGGTCACGTCCGACCAGACGCGGTCGATCTTCTCGAAGCCGGTGCGCAGGCGGTCGCGCACGAGGTGGATCATCCAGGCGATGAAGGGCAGGGGCAGCAGCGTCACCAGCGCCAGCCAGGGGTTGATGCTGAAGAGGATGACCGCGGTCATCACGATCATCAGCACGTCGGTGGCGAAGTCCAGGGCGTGCAAGGAGAGGAACACGCAGATGCGGTCGGTCTCCGAGCCAATGCGGGCCATGAGGTCGCCGGTGCGCTTGCCGCCGAAGTACTCGAGCGAGAGCGCCAGCAGGTGCTCGAAGGTGGTGGTGCGCAGGTCGGCGCCGATGCGCTCGGACACCAGCGAGAGCACATAGGTGCGCGCCCAGCCCAGGCCCCAGGCCGTCAGCGCCGCCAGCAGCAGGCCGCCGAGCAGCATGGCCACCTGCCAGGGATCGATGCGCTGGCCGTTCTGGAAGGGGATCAGCACCTCGTCCATGAGCGGCATGGTCAGGTAGGGCGGCACCAGCGTGGCGGCTGTGGCGGCCAGCGTCAGGCCAAAACCCAGGGCCAATTGCGCGCGGTACGGTTTGGCGAATCGTCCGAGCCGCAATAGCACCCAGGTGGACGGCGGCCGGTGCAATTCCGGGGCGTCGATTAATTCGTCGCCAATCGGCGACAAATCACTTTCGTGATTTGGCGACAGCGGTATTGCGCTGGTCGATGACGGGGTGGATTTTTGCACTGCATCATTTAATCCAGTGCTGTGGCGAAGGGCTTGCAGGCGGTCGAATTCTGCAATGAACCGCAGCGCGCGTGTGTTGTGCGTCGCAGTAAAACGCCAAATAGCCAGCCGCTGTTGGGCGCCGTGCACACTGAGCTGCGCGAGGCCTGCATGGTCGTTGTGCTTCAAGCACAATACGCCTCCCAGGGGCCACTCACGCCAGCCGGCATCGGCCCCGCCGGGCTCCCAGCTCAACAGCCGTTGGGTGGTCAGCACCAGCCAGCCGGCGGAAAAATTCAATTGCGAATCGAGGTCAAGCTGCAGCCAACTTGAAACCTGCTCGTTGTCCAGCAAGCGCGCCCGCAGACCGTCTTGAAACGGTTGTGGCAAGGCACTGAACGGCGACGTAAGTTCGGCTAAAGGTGAATTCATTAGAAGTGGACCCATCCGGAAAATGACCGGCGCCCGCGGGCGTATCCGATATTGTCCTAGATGAAACGCCGAGTAAGTCCACAGCGCCCCCACGGCGTTATGCCGTTGAATCGACAACCATGAAACAACCCATTCGTTTTCTGCGCGTCAGCTACCTCGGCGGACCGAACATCTGGACCTACCGCCCGGTGCTCGAGAGCTGGATCGACATCGGGGAGCTCGAGGACTACCCCTCGCACCTGCTGCCCGGCCTGTACGAGCGCCTGACGGCCTGGCTGCCTGGCTTGATCGAGCACCAGTGCGGCGTGGGCGAGCGCGGGGGCTTCCTGCAGCGCCTGCAGGAAGGCACCTGGGCCGGCCACATCCTCGAACACGTGGTGATCGAGCTGCAGAACCTGGCGGGCCTGCAGACCGGCTTCGGCCAGACCCGCAGCACACCGGTGCGCGCCGTCTACAAGATGGTGTTTCGCGCCCGCGACGAGCGGGTGGCGCGGCGCGCGCTCACGCTGGGGCATGAACTGCTGATGGCCGCCATCAACGACAGCCCCTTCGACGTGGCCGCCGCGGTGCACGAACTGCGCGAGCTGGTCGACGACCACTGCCTGGGCCCCAGCACCGCGAGCATCGTCGACGCCGCGACCGGCCGCCGCATCCCGCACATCCGCCTGAACGACGGCAACCTGGTGCAGCTCGGCTATGGCGCGCGCCAGCGCCGCATCTGGACGGCCGAGACCGACCGCACCAGCGCGATCGCCGAGAGCATCGCCAGCGACAAGGACCTGTCCAAGCGCATGCTCGCCGCCTGCGGCGTGCCGGTGCCCGAGGGCCAGGTGGTCGAGAGCCCGCAGGCGGCCTGGGAGGCCGCGCGCGACATCGGTCTGCCGGTGGTGGTGAAGCCCACCGACGCGAACCACGGCCGGGGCGTATCGCTGGAGCTGATGCGCCAGGAAGACGTGGAGGCGGCGTTCGCCGTGGCCGACGCCGAAGGCAGTGGCGTCATGGTCGAGCGCTTCGTGCGCGGCCTGGAACACCGCCTGCTGGTGGTGGGCGGGCGCGTGGTGGCCGCCACGCGCGGCGATGAAGCCTGGGTGACGGGCGACGGCCGCAGCACCGTGGGGCAGCTCATCGACAGCCAGATCAACAGCGACCCGCGCCGCGGCCTGAGCGAGGAATTCCCGCTCAACGCCATCCACCTCGACGAGTACCCCGCCATGGCCGTCGAGCTGCAGCGCCAGGGCCACACCATCGACAGCGTGCCGGCCGCCGGCCAGCGCGTGCTGATCATGCGCAACGGCAACCTCTCGGTGGACTGCACCGACGAGGTCCATCCGGACGTGGCCCGCGTGGTGGCGCTGGCCGCGCGCGTCATCGGGCTGGACATCGCCGGCGTCGACCTGGTGGCGCAGGACATCTCGCGCCCCTTGGCCGATCAGGGCGGCGCCATCGTCGAGGTCAACGCCGGTCCCGGCCTGCTGATGCACCTCAAGCCCGCCGTGGGCCAGCCGCGGCCGGTGGGGCGCGCCATCGTCGACCACCTCTTCGTGCCCGGCGATTCAGGCCGTGTGCCAGTGGTGGGCGTGGCGGGCAGCCGCGGCACCACCGGTATCGCGCGCCTGGTGGCCTGGCTCGCCTCGCTGAGCGGACCCCAGGTGGGCCTGGCGTGCAAGGCGGGCCTGTTCCTGGGCCGCCGGGCGCTGCAGCACGGCGACTTTTCCAAGGCCGGCGCGGCGCGCCGCCTGCTGATGAACCGCGGCGTGCAGACGGCGGTGTTCGAGAACGACCCGCTGACCATCGTCAACGAAGGCCTGGCCTACGACCGCTGCCAGGTGGGCGTGGTGACCGACGCCTCGGGCAGCCCCGCGCTGGCGGCCTGCCACATCCGCGAGGTGGAGCAGCTCTTCAAGGTCATGCGTACCCAGGTGGACGTGGTGCTGCCCGATGGCGCGGCTGTGCTCAACGCCGCCGACCCGGTGGTGGCCGAGATGGCGCCGCTGTGCGACGGCGATGTCATCTTCTACGCCGAGGACCCCGAGCTGCCGGTGCTGGTGGAGCACCTGGCGCAGTACCGCCGCGCGGTCTTCCTGCGCCAGGGCGACATCGTGCTCAGCGACGGCCAGCAGGAGCATGTGGTGGCGTCGCTGGCCCAGGTGTCGCTGGGCGAGGGCGTGGCCCCCGAAGACAAGACGGCCGTGCTGCTCGCCTCGCTGGCGGCGGCCTGGGCCCTGGACATTTCGCCCGCGCTCATGGCCGCCGGCCTGCGCACCTTCGCCCGCGAAGCCCCGATCGCCCACGCCCCCGTCCGCCGCGTGCCGGCGGCGCAGCCGTCCCCCGAATCCCTTGCCGAGAAGAGCCTCTGATGGAACTCACCCGCATTCGGGCCCTGCGCGGCCCCAACCTCTGGACCCGCCACACCGCGATCGAAACCGTGGTGCACTGCGGCGACAACGAACGCGCCCTGGCCAGCCTGCCGGGCTTCGAGGCGCGCCTGCGCGAGCAGTTTCCGCACCCGGGCGCGCTGCACAGCGCCGGCGGCTCGCTCTCGCTGGCCCACGTGCTGGAGGTGGCCACGCTGTCGCTGCAGGCCCAGGCGGGCTGCCCGGTCACCTTCAGCCGCACCTCGGCCACCCTTGAATCGGGCGTCTACCAGGTGGTGGTGCAGTACAGCGAAGAGGCCGTGGGCCGCCGCGCGCTGGCGCTGGCGCATGGGCTGATCGAGGCCGTGCTGCGCGGCGAATCTTTTGATCTGGCCGCCGCCGTGGCCGAGCTGCGCGAACTCGACGAGGACGAGCGCCTGGGCCCGAGCACGGGCTCCATCGTCAACGCGGCGGTGGCGCGCGGCATTCCCTACCGGCGCCTCACCACCGGCAGCCTGGTGCAGTTCGGCTGGGGCAGCCGCGCGCGCCGCATCCAGGCGGCCGAGGTGGACCGCACCAGCGCCGTGTCCGAATCCATCGCCCAGGACAAGGAGCTCACCAAGCGGCTGCTGCAGGCGGCCGGCGTGCCCGTGCCGCTGGGCCGTCCCGTGAGCGACGCCGATGACGCCTGGGCCGCCGCGCTCGAGATCGGTCTGCCGGTGGTGCTCAAGCCGCGCGACGGCAACCAGGGCAAGGGGGTCACCGTGAACGTGACGGCGCGCGAGCAGCTCGACGCCGCGTTCCAGACGGCGGCCAACTATGGCGAGGTGCTGGTCGAACGCTACCTGCCGGGCAGCGACTACCGCCTGCTGGTGGTGGGCGATCGCCTGGTGGCGGCCGCGCGCCGCGACCCGCCGCAGGTGGCCGGCCGCCGCAGGTGGCCGG
>NZ_MKSS01000377.1:0-939 GCF_001897365.1 Hydrogenophaga sp. 70-12 | reverse complement strand
GCAGGCCGACCGCCTGGCCCAGGTGGTGCAGGTGTTCCGCATCGGGCACGACGCCGCGCCCCAGCCCACGCCGGCCCCCGCGCCGAGCGCGCCGCTGGTGGCGGTCCGGGCGCCAGCAGTGGCCAAGCCCACCGCCCCCGTGCCCATGCGCGCCGCGGTCGAGAGCCAACCGGCGATCGAAAGCAAACCCGCGACCGAAAGCAAACCCGTCGTCGGCAGCAAACCGGCCGCCGAACCCCGTCCCGCGCCACGCGTGGTGGCGCCCGCGGCCGCGTCGGCCGAGGGCGAGTGGGAGAGTTTCTGACGGTCCCCGCGCGGTCCCAGGCCGTGCGACCCCCTGTTTCCGCGCCCAGAGAGTGAGTGAAAGATGGACATCGTGAACCGTTTCCGGATCGGCCCCCGCCTATACCTGGGCTTTGCCCTGGTGCTGATGCTGTTGGCGGGCCTGACCGCCGTGGCCTGGTACGGCTTGAAGACCTCGCAGGCCGCCACCGCGCGCGTGATCGAGATGGACAAGCGGGCCGCCCTCACGCAGGAATGGCTCATGAGCACGCAGATCAACATCAACCGCGTGATGGCCGTAGCCACCTCGCGCAACGACCCGGCGGTGGACGGCTACTTCAAGCCGCTGATGTCCCAGGTCAGCGAGCGCATCAGCGTGGTGCAGAAGACGCTGGAGGCCGAGATCCAGAGCGAGCAGGGCAAGGCCCTGCTCAAGGAAATCGCCGAGCGCCGCGCGGCCTACATGGCGGTGCGCAAGACCTATTTCGACACGCTCAAGAACGGCGATGCCGCCGGCGCGCAGCAGCTGCTGACCGGTGGCCTCATGCCCGCGGCCGACGCCTATGGCGCCAAGCAGCGCGAGCTGCTCGAGCTGCAGCACCGCGCCGTGGCCGAGGCCGTGGCGGCGTCCGAGGCCACGGTCAATCGCCAGATCGG
>NZ_MKSS01000376.1:6154-12008 GCF_001897365.1 Hydrogenophaga sp. 70-12 | reverse complement strand
AAAGCTTCTCCGAACTCAACCTCGCGCCCGCGCTCGCGAAGGCCGTGGCCGAAATGGGCTACGAGACCATGACGCCCATCCAGGCGCAGGCCATCCCGCAGGTGCTCACCGGTCGCGACGTGATGGGCGCGGCCCAGACCGGCACCGGCAAGACCGCCGCCTTCTCCCTGCCGCTGCTGCAGCGCCTGCTCAAGCACGAGAACGCCTCCACCTCGCCCGCGCGCCACCCGGTGCGTGCCCTGGTGCTGCTGCCCACGCGCGAGCTGGCCGACCAGGTGGCCGAGCAGGTCAAGCTCTACGCCAAGTACACGCAGCTGCGCAGCACCGTGGTGTTCGGCGGCATGGACATGAAGCCCCAGACCCTGGAGCTGAAGAAGGGCGTGGAGGTGCTGGTGGCCACGCCGGGGCGCCTGCTGGACCACATCGAGGCCAAGAACTGCGTGCTCAACCAGGTCGAGTACGTGGTGCTCGACGAGGCCGACCGCATGCTCGACATCGGCTTCCTGCCCGATCTGCAGCGCATCCTGAGCTACCTGCCCAAGCAGCGCACCACGCTGCTGTTCTCGGCCACCTTCTCGCCCGAGATCAAGCGCCTGGCTGGCAGCTACCTGCAGGACCCCATCACGGTGGAGGTGGCGCGCTCCAACGCCACGGCCTCCACGGTCGAGCAACACTTCTACCGCGTCGACGACGACGACAAGCGCGGCACGCTGCGCCAGATCCTGCGCGAGCGCGGGCTCAAGCAGGCCTTCGTGTTCGTCAACAGCAAGCTCGGCTGCGCGCGCCTGGCGCGCTCGCTGGAGCGCGACGGCCTGAACACCGCCGCGCTGCACGGCGACAAGAGCCAGGACGAGCGCCTGAAGGCGCTCGACGCCTTCAAGCAGGGCAACGTCGACCTGCTGGTCTGCACCGACGTGGCCGCGCGCGGGCTGGACATCAAGGACGTGCCGGCGGTGTTCAACTTCGACATCCCGTTCAACGCCGAGGACTACGTGCACCGCATCGGCCGCACCGGCCGCGCGGGCGCCTCCGGCCTGGCGGTGTCCTTTGTCTCGGGGCGCGACGCGCGCCTGGTGGGCGAATTGGAAAAGCTGCTGGGCAAGAAGCTGGAGATCGAGGCGCTGGAGCTGGAGCAGGACCGCCGCCCCGCGGGCCGCTTCAACGACGGCCAGCGCGCCTGGCAGCGCGAGGGGTCGGGGCGCGAAGGCGCCGACAACCGCGAGGCCCGCGAATCGCGTGAACCGCGTGGCGTCCGTGCGCCGGCCCCGCGCGCGGCGCGCGCGCCGGCCGACCCCTTCTTCGACCAGCCCTACGAGGCCAAGCCGGCCGGCGATGCGCCGCCGCAGTGGGAAACCGCGCAGCGTGCGAACGCGCCCAAGGGCCTGTCGCCCAACATCAAGCAGCGGCGCAAGGTGCCGGCGCTGTTCAAGTCCAGCGCGCCGCCGCCGGCCGCGTCCTGACCGGACCGGCCCTCACCGCCCCGGGCGCTGCGCCTGGGGACAGTTCACCTCGAAGCGCTCCAGATCGTCCGGCGAGGCGCCCAGCCGCGCGGCCGTGAGACAGCCGCCCCACACGCAGCCCGTGTCCAGCGCCAGCAGGCGCGGCCGGTGCACGCCGCGCAGGGTGGACCAGTGGCCGAAGGCCACGGGGGTGTTCGCGGTGCGGCGGCCAGGCACCTCGAACCAGGGCAGGTGGCCCTCGGGCGCGGCGCCCGCGCCGTCCTTGGTCTCGAACTCCATCTCGCCCTCGGGCGTGCAGAAGCGCAGCCGCGTGAAGGCGTTGACGATCACGCGCAGGCGGTCGCTGCCCTGCAGGGCCTCGTGCCAGCGAGCGGGCTGGTTGCCGTACATCTGGTGCAGGAAGCCGCCCCAGTCGGGGGACTGCAGCACGGTTTCCACCTCGTGCGCGAGCTGCAGGGCCTCGGCCGCGTCCCACTGCGGCAGAACGCCGGCGTGCACCAGCAGCCAGCCACGCTCCATCAGGGCCAGGGGGCGCTGGCGCAGCCAGTCGAGCAGGGCTTCGCGGTCGGGCGCGGCCAGGATGTCGCCGATGGTGTCCACGCGGTGCGGCCGGCGCACGCCCTGCGAAACCGCGAGCAGGTGCAGGTCGTGGTTGCCCAGCAGGCACTGGCCGCTGCCGCCGAGCGCGATCAGCCGGCGCAGCGCGGCGAGCGAGGCGGGGCCGCGGTTGATGAGGTCGCCCAGCACCACGAGGCGGTCGCGGCTGGGCGAGAAGTCCACGAGGTTCAGCAGGCGGCCCAGGGGCTCGTCACAGCCCTGCACATCGCCGATGAGATAAATTGCCATCGCCCGATTATGGGTACCGCCCCTGCCATGGATACCGTCCTCATCGTTTTCCTGACGCTGCTCAACGGCGCTTTCGCGATGTCCGAGCTCGCGCTGGCGTCCAGCCGCAAGGCCCGCCTGGCGGCCATGGCCGAGGCCGGCGACAAGGGCGCGCGCACCGCGCTCGACCTGCTCGACAACCCCACGCAGTTCCTGTCCTCGGTGCAGGTGGGCATCACCTCCATCGGCATGCTCAACGGCATCGTGGGCGAGGCGGCGTTCAGCGACGACCTGGGCCTGTGGTTGCAGTCGCTGGGCCTCAAGGACAGCGTGGCCGGCGTGCTGGCCACGGCGCTGGTGGTCACGGTCATCACCTTCATCACCATCGTGTTCGGTGAGCTGGTGCCCAAGCGCATCGGCCAGCTCTACCCCGAGGCCGTGGCGCGCTGGGTCTCGCGGCCCATGGCGGCGGTGGCGCGCGGTGCCAAGCCCTTCGTGTGGTTGCTGACGCACACCACGCAGTGGGTGCTGAAGGCCCTGCGCGTGGACAACAGCGCCGCGCAGGTGGTCACGGAAGAAGAGATCCAGGCCAGCCTGGCCGAGGGCGTGGACGCCGGCATCATCGAAGCGCAGGAGCACCGCATGGTGCGCAACGTGTTCGGCCTGGACGAACGCCTGCTCACCTCCATCATGGTGCGGGCCTCGGACATCGAATGGCTGGACGCGGCGATCGGCGTGGACGACGCGGTGCGTCAGGCCGCGGCCTCGGGGCATTCGTGGTACCCGGTGTGCCGCGGCGGGCTGGAGGACGTGGTGGGCGTGATCCACGTGCCGCGCCTGCTGGCCCTGCAGGCCGGGGGCGAGCGGGGGCCGGTGGGCCCGCTCGCGCAGCCGGCGGTGTTCGTGCCCGAGACGCTCACCGGCATGGAATTGCTGGAGCAGTTCCGCGCGCGCGCCACGCGCATGGCCTTCGTGGTGGACGAGTACGGCGTGGTGCAGGGCCTGCTGACGCCGCTGGACATGCTGGAGGCGATCACGGGCGAGCTCTCGCCCGAGCGGTCGGTGGACGCCTGGGCGCACCCTTGCGAGGACGGCAGCTGGCAGGTGGACGGCGCGATGCCGGTGGCCGAGCTGAAGTCGAGGCTGGAGATCGACGCGCTGCCCGACGACGACAGGGGCCGCTACGCCACCGTGGCGGGGCTGATGCACTCCCTGGCCGGCGAGCTGCTGCACCAGGGGCAGCACGTGGACGGCGCGGGTTGGCGCTTCGAGGTGGAGGCGCTGGACGGCCGGCGCATCGCGCGCGTGCGGGTGACGCCGCTGCCGCCGGACGACGCCGAAGCGCCCGACGCGCGCCAGGACGGCTGATCCGCCACCGCTTCAGCCCACGCCCCACCAGGGCGGCAACAGCGCGCGCACTTCGGGGCTGGCGAAGCGCTCGTCGAGCAGCAGCAGCGTGCCGCGGTCCTCGGGCGTGCGGATCAGGCGGCCGGCGGCCTGCACCACCTTGTGCAGGCCGGGGTAGAGGTAGGCATCGGCCCAGCCCTGGGCGCCGGCCTGCTGCAGGCGCTCGCGCAGGGCCTCGCTCAAGGGGTCGGGCGGCGGCAGGCCCAGGGTGGCGATGCTCACGCCCACCAGGCGCGAGCCGGGCAGGTCGATGCCTTCGCCGAACACGCCGCCCAGCACCGCGAAGCCCATGCCCCGCCCGCCTTCGGCGAAGCGCGCGATGAAGGCCTCGCGCGCGGCCTCGTCCATGCTGCGCGACTGCGACCACACGGGCACGTCGGGCAGGGCGGCGCGAAAGGCCTCCAGCGCCTGCGTGAGGTAGTCGAAGCTGCTGAAGAAAGCGAGGTGGTTGCCCGGGTGTGCGCGGTAGTGCGCGCCGAGCTCGTTCACCAGGCGCGGCAGGGTGCGCGCGCGGTCGGCCCAGCGCGTGGACAGGCCGCGCGCCACGCGCACCGACCACTGCGACGGGTCGAAGGGCGAGGCCACGTCGAGCCGCGCCACGGGATCGGGCAGGCCGAGCAGTCGCTGGGTGTGCGCCATGGGCGCCAGCGTGGCCGAGAACAGCGTGGCCGCGTGCGCGTCGGCCCAGCGCGGCGCGAGCAGCTCGGCCGGCAGCAGGCAGCGCAGCGCCAGGCGCGGGCGCGGCTTGCCGCGCCGCGCGGGTGGGCCGGGCGATCGCTCCACCACCGAATGCGCGCCGAAACGCTCGGCCACGCGCAGGAAGTGCAGGACCTCGAACAGCCAGGGCTGCAGCGCGGCGCCGGCCTGCGGGTGGCGCGCCATGAAGTCGCTGAGCGTGGCGGCGTGGCGGCCCAGGGTGGCCATGAAGGCGGCGGGCAGGGCGTCGTCGAGCGTGGTGGTGCCGGGCCCGTCCAGGGCCAGCGCGCCCCAGGCGCGGTGCACCGCGTCCAGGCTGGATTTCAAGGCCAGCGGCGCCTGCGCGCGCCAGGCGCCGAAGCGCTGCGGGTCCAGCTCGGCGCTGTACATGGCACGCGCGCGTTCGGTCAGGTTGTGGGCTTCGTCGAGCAGCAGCTGCACGCGCCAGCCCTCGGCCTGGGCGAGCGACCAGGCTTGGGCGCTGAGGTCGAACCAGTGGTTGACGTCGCCCACCACCACGTCGGCCCAGCGCTGCATTTCCTGGGCGAGGTAGTAGGGGCAGACGCGGTGCGCCAGCGCGATGTCGCGCAGGGCCTCGCGGTCCAGCCAGGCGCGCTGCGCGGCGGCCTGGCGCGCGCCGTCCAGGCGGTCGTAGAAGCCCTGCGCGAGCGGGCAGGACTCGCCGTGGCAGGCCTTGTCGGGGTGCTCGCAGGCCTTTTCGCGCGCCAGGCGCTCCAGCACGCGCAGCGGCTGGGCCTTCAGCCGGCGCAGGCCATCGAGCGCGATGGCGCGGCCGGTGGTCTTGGGCGTGAGCACCAGCAACTGGTCGCTGCGCACCAGCGGCATGGCGCGCAGCGCGCCGAACAGCGTGGCCACGGTCTTGCCGATGCCGGTGGGCGCCTGCGCCAGCAGGTGGCGGCCCGCGCGCTGGGCGCGGAACACCGCCTCGGTGAGTTCGCGCTGGCCGGCGCGGTAGTCGCTGAAAGGGAAGGGCGTGGCGGCCAGCGCGGCGTCGCGCGCACGGCGGTGCGCGGCTTCCTGCCGCGCCCAGTCGCGGTAGCGCGCGCACAGGCCTTGCGTGAAGACCTGCAGGGCCTCGCGCGTGGCCTGGCGCGTGTGCACCGTTTCATGGCCACTGTCGATGTCGTAGTAGACCAGCGCGAGTTCGATCGATGCCAGGCCCTCGGCTTCGCACAGCAGCCAGCCATAGACCTGCGCCTGCGCCCAATGCAGGGCCTGGCGGTTGGGCGCGATGAGGGCCGGGTCGCCGCGGTGGGTCTTGGTTTCGTCGAGGCGGCGGGCCTGGGGGTCGTAGCCGTCGGCGCGGCCCTGCAGCAGCAGGCCCTCGCACAGGCCCGACAGCGTGCGCTCGCGCTGGTAGTGCGCGGGGCGGCGCGCGGCCACGCTGGCGTGGCCCACGATGCCCTCGAAGGCGCTGGGCGCGGGCGTGAAGCGGTGGTCGAGGT
>NZ_MKSS01000376.1:0-6129 GCF_001897365.1 Hydrogenophaga sp. 70-12 | reverse complement strand
ACTGCCGCTTCCCCTGACCCGGCGCCACCACCAGCGCCTGCGCGAGATGCACCGCTCGGCGGGCTGGCCCTGCCACGATCCGATCGAGGTCGAGCTGATCGCGGCCGGCTGCCTGCAGCGCTGTTTCGACGGCGCCGGGCGCGAGCACCTGCGCGTGAGCGATGCGGGCATCGCGCTGCTGGCGCGCATCTACGCGCGCAACCGCGCGGCGCTGTCGGCGCACGAGGCGCTGGTGCAGCGCGTCGCGCTGGAGCAGGCGCGCGCGGGCCGGCTGGCCTGGTGTGGGCTGGCGCTGCGCGCGCCGCTGCCGCGCGAGGGCGAACCGCTGGCCCATCACTGGGTGGTGGCCTGCCCGGACGTGTACTCGATCCGCCGCAGCTCGCGCGCCGACTGGCTGGAGCCCGTGGTGCACGAGATCAAGGTGAGCCGCGCCGACCTGCTGTCCGACCGGCGCAAGCCGGACAAGCGCGCGGCCTACCTCGGCATGGCGGGCGCGGTCTGGTACGTGCTGGGCCGCGACGCCAAGGGCCGCCCCGTCGGCGACGAGCGCGACGTGCCCGAGGACTGTGGCGTGCTGGTGGACGCGGGCGCGGCCGGGGGCTGGGAGCTGCGCCGCGAGGCGCCGCGCCGCGCCGTGCCGCAGCTGCCCCTGGGCGTATGGCTCGCCCTGGCGCAGGCCACGCCCCTGCAGGCCGACGAGCCCGATCAGCAGCCCCTCTGACCTTTGACCATCGGGCCGTCGGCCGTCCAGCCGGGGCGGTCTCGGCCGGGCTGCGGATACCCGCGCGCGTGCCGTCTGGCTACCTTGTGGCTTGACCGGGTGGCGGGCCCGCCCGGTCGCGCTTGCGGGGGTTCCCAAGGGCGTGCGTGGGCCCGGCTTCCTGGGGAATACGGCATGCAGACGGTGCGTCGATCGATGGCGTGGTTCGCGGCGGCGATGGCGCTGGTCTCCGTGACCGCTTGCGGCGGTGGCGGGGGCGATGCCGCCAGTGGTGGTGGCGGATCGGGCGGCGCGGCGGGCCCCAGTGCGAGTCCCAGTCCCGCTCCGGGCGGCGGTGCGGCGCCCTCGCCCTCGCCAGCCCCGGCGCCCGTCCCCGCGCCGCCGCCCGCCGGCACGCCGCCGGCCGCGCCGCCGCCGGGTTCGGGCTCGGCGCCGATTCCCGATCCCGGCGCCGGCACGGGAAGCACCCCATTCGCCCTCAGCATCACGGCCGTGCCCCAGCGCGGCCTGAAACTCGATTGGACCGCCGTGGCGGGTGCCGACTACTACCGGATCGAACGGGACGTGGATGCCAGCGACGGTGTCGACAACTTCGGCTCCGGCGCGCTCGGCTTCGTCCCGTCTTCGGCGCCGCCCACGCGCACATTCACCGACCTGCGCCTGACGGAGGCGATGAACCACAAGTACCGCGTCAGTGCCATGACGCCCAGCGGCGCCGTCCTGAGCACGGCGGTCGCCACGGTGAGCGGCGACCTGGCCGCCGCGGTCGACAGCCTGTCCAACCCGGTGGACGATGCCGGCGGCAACCGGGCGCGCGCGATGGCCACGGCCCTGCGCGACCAGGACGTCGTGCGGCACGTGCTGGCCGTGGGCCTGCCGGGGGCGAACCAGGGCATGGGCCTGGTCAAGGTCTATGAGCGCGCGCCGTTTGGCGGGGCTTGGACCGAGGTCCAGACCCTGTCGCTGCCGCAGGCGGCCCTGGGCGACTTCTTCGGCGCCAGCGTGGCCCTGTCGCCCAACGGCCTGTACCTGGCGGTGGGCGTGCCGGGCGACGACCACGCGAGCGCCGGCACGGGCGTCAATCCCCAGCCCTCGGCGCTGGCGCGCGACGTGCAGGACTCGGGCGCGGTGCAGGTCTACCAGTACGTGGCGGGTCAGGGCTGGGCGCCTGACGCCCGTTTCAAGGCCATCAACGCGGGGGCGGGCGACGCCTTCGGCACCGCCGTGGCCATCAGCAACGACGGCAACCTGCTCGTGGGCGCGCCCAACGAGGACAGCGCGGCCGACCCCGGCGTGTACCAGCCGTCCTCCGCCGACGCGCCCGAGCTGGGCGATGGCCCCTCCAACAGGCAGGACCGGGGCGCCGTGTACGCCTACGTGAACACCGGCCAGGGTTATGCCTTCGATGCCTACGTGAAGCCGTACGTCACGGACGCTTCTCAGTCGTCGATGTACTTCGGTGCCGCGCTCGCCATGGACGCGGCCGGGCAGCGGGTGGCCGTGGGCGCGCCCCGCGCGTCGTACGACGGCGCGCTCGCCGGGGGCGTGTCGTTCTACAGGGTGTCGTGGGGCCCGCAGGGCGATCCTCCCTGGACCCGGTGGAACCTGCTGCAAACCTTCGGCCCCGGGGGCGATCGCTGCGTGGACGCCAGCACCAGCCCGTTGTCCCCCGCCTACCGTGGCCTGGGCGGCGCCCTGTCCATGAGCACCGATGGCAACTGGCTGGCCGCCGGCTACGCCGAGAAGGGCGGCCTGGTGCCGCAGACCGGGCAGACCCTGCCCGCGAACGCGGGCCAGGTGGCCGTGTACCGCTACCAGAACAACACCTGGGCCTGGCATTCCTCGCCCGTGGCGCCGGCCCCGCGCGCCAACGACCGCTTCGGCACCAGCCTGGCCCTGGTCAATGGCGCCAACGGGCCCCAGTTGCTCGTCGGTGCGCCCGAGGACGGTGCCCCGCACAAGGGCGTGATGCGGGCGGCGGACATCGTGCCCGTGAACCTGCCGTCGCCAGCGGAGGCCGGCGCGGCCTATTGCTTTGTCGGGAACGCCAGCGACCCCAGCCGGCCCCTGACCCTGAAGGCGCGCCTGAAGTCGCCCGATCCGCAGAACCAGCAGTGGCTGGGCCAGGCCACGGCCCTGACCCAGGACGGCAACGAGTTCCTGCTGAGCGGCATGTACGACGGCGACCCGCGCGCGCTCTTCCCGAACGTGATCTTTTTTGGCTACTGAGCCTTCTCGACTACTCAACCAAAAAAAAAGGAATGCAGATGGCGCGTCGTTCGATGCGGTGGTTCGCGGCCGCGATGGCGGTGGCGTATCTGAGTGCTTGTGGTGGTGGGGTGGACGACCCCAACCACCGCGACGGATCGGGCGGCGGTTCGTCGGCCACGCCGAGCCCCAGCCCGAGCCCGAGCCCCGCTCCGGGCGCCCCGACGCCGCCGCCACCGCCCGCGCCGCCGCCCCCCTCGGGCTCGCCACCGGCGTCGCCGCCCCCGGGCTCGGGCACGGGGGCGATTCCCGATCCGGGCACCGGCGGCTCCACCGCCTTCAACCTCAGCATCACCGCCGTGCCACAACGCGGCCTGAAGCTCGACTGGCCCGCCGTCGCCGGCGCCTCCAGCTACCGCATCGAGCGCGACGCCGATGCGCTCGACGGCACCGACCGCTTCGCCGAAGTGGCGCAGTCGCAGGGGCCATCGATCACCTTCACCAACCTGAGCCTGGTGGAGGCGGTGAACCACCGGTACCGCGTCACCGCCTGCGGTGCCAGCGGCTGCGACCTGGGCCGGGGCACCGCCGTGGTGAGTGGGGACCTCGCCAGCGCCGTCGTCTCGGCGACCGCCGACGTCGACGACGGCACCCAGGTGGCGCGCGCCATGGCCAGCGGCCAGCGCGGCAATACCCAGGTGCTGGCGGTGGGCCTGCCGGGCGCCAACGGTGAGCGCGGCATGGTGCTGCTGTACGAGCGCGCGGTGGACAGCGCCGCCTGGTCGCCGCTGCCGCTCACGCTGGCGCGGGCGAACGGCGCAGCGCTCGACCATTTCGGCGCCAGCGTGGCCTTGTCGGCCAATGGGCACTGGCTCGCGGTGGGCGTACCGGGCGACGACGCGCCGAGCGCCCTGGATGGCGTCAACCCCAACCCGCCCGTGGGCACCGCGCCGGTGAACGATTCGGGCGCGGTGCAGGTGTACCGCCACGCCAGCGGCGGTGGCTGGAACCTGGTGGCGCGCATCAAGGCCCCCAACGCCGGGGCGAAGGACGCCTTCGGCACTGCGGTCGCCATCGGCAACGAGGGGCAGTTGATCGTCGGCGCGCCCAACGAGGACGGCGGCGCGGACGGCGACGCCTACCGCTACGGCACGGCCGAGGCGGACGCCCTGAACGACCGCAGCGCCGAAGACCGCGGCGCGGTGTACGCGTACGCGGCCAGCGGCGATCTCTACAGCTTCAAGGCCTATGTGAAGCCGCCGGTGCAGCCGGGATCGACCGGCGTGTTCTTCGGTGCGGCCCTCGCGACGGACCCGTCGGCCCAGTGGATCGCCGTGGGCGCGCCGCGCGCGTCCTTCAACGGGCAACTGGCCGGCGGCGTGCTGATCTACGACTTGGCCTGGCTCTGGTCCGGCGCGGCCAAGCCGGCCCCGCTGGCCGCGGGTTTTGCGCCGCAGGCCAACCGGTCCTCGCCGGTGACGCCCAACCCCGCTCCTTCATCGCCCGCCTACCGAGGCTTCGGTGGCGCCGTGTCCATGGGCGCGGGCGGCGACTGGCTGGCGGTGGGTTACGCCGAGAAGGGCTACGACCCGCAGGACGGCGGCCCGATCCGTTCAGCCGCGGGTCAGGTGATCGTGTACCGGCGCCAGGGCGCGGTCTGGAGCGAGCACTCGGTCCTGCTGGCGCACACGCCGCGCGCGAACGACCGCTTCGGCATCAGCGTGTCCCTGGTGAGCGCCAACGGGCCGCAGTTGCTCGTGGGGGCCAGCGAGGACGGCGCCCGGCACAAGGGCCTGCAGCGGGCGGCGGAGGTCGCGCTGGACGACGCGCAAGGGCTCGAATCGCCGGTCGACGCCGGTGCGGCGTACTGCTTCGTGGCGAACCCCGACGCCAGCCAGCCCCTGGTGCTCAAGGCGCGGCTGAAGGCGCCCACGCCCTTGAGCAACCAGTGGCTCGGCCTGGCCACCGCGATGACGCGGGACGGCAGTGAGCTGCTGCTGAGCGGCCACCACGTCGACACCTCCAGCGCCGTGTTTTTCGGCTACTGAGCCTTGGCCCGCAGCAGCCGCAGGCCGTTGAACACCACCAGCAGGCTGGCGCCCATGTCGGCGAACACCGCCATCCACATGGTGGCGTCGTCGAACAGCGCGAGCAGCAGGAAGACGAACTTGATGCCCAGCGCCAGCGCGATGTTCTGCCACAGCACCGTGTGCGTGCGCCGGGACAGGCGCACCGTCTCCGGCAGCTTGCGCAGGTCGTCGTTCATGACGATGACGTCGGCGGCCTCCATGGCGGTGTCGCTGCCCGCGCCGCCCATGCCGAAGCCGATGGTGGCGGCGCTCAGCGCGGGGCCGTCGTTGATGCCATCGCCCACCATGCCCACGGCGCCCTGGGCGCGCAGGGCCTCGATGGCCTCCAGCTTGTCCTGCGGCAGCAGGTTGGCGCGCACCTCGCGAATGCCCACCTGGGCCGCGATGGCCTGGGCCGTGGCCGGGTTGTCGCCGGTGAGCATGACCGTGCCGATGCCCAGCGCGTTCAGCGCCTGGATGGCCTCGCGGCTGCTGGCCTTGGTGGTGTCGGCCACCGCGAACAGCGCCAGCACGCCCTGGGCGCCCGCGAGCAGGGTAACGGTGCGGCCCTGGGCCTCGTGCTCGCGCATCAGCGCCTCCAGCTCGGGCGAGCACTGCCGGCGCTCTTCCATCCAGCGGTGGTTGCCCAGCGCGTAGGCCTGGCCCTCGACCTGGCCGCGCACGCCGCGGCCGGGCTCGGCGGCGAAGCCGTCGACGGGCGCGGCGGGGCCGTCGAGGCCGGCCGCGATGGCCTTGGACACCGGGTGGTCCGAGCGCGCCGCCAGGCTGCGCGCGATGGTCAGCACCCGCTCGGGCGCCAGCGCGCCGGGCAGCAGGGCCTGCGCCACCAGGCGCGGCTTGCCTTCGGTGATGGTGCCGGTCTTGTCCACGGCCAGCACGCGCAGGCGGCGCGCCTCCTCCAGGTACACGCCGCCCTTGATGAGGATGCCGCGGCGCGCCGCCGCCGCCAGGCCGCTCACCACCGTCACCGGGGTGGAGATCACCAGCGCGCAGGGGCAGGCGATGACCAGCAGCACCAGCGCCTTGTAGACGGCGGTCAGCCAGGGCCAGCCGAACAGCAGCGGACCGGTCAGCGCCACGGCGAGCGCGATGGCGAACACCGCCGGCGTG
>NZ_MKSS01000375.1:0-6101 GCF_001897365.1 Hydrogenophaga sp. 70-12 | reverse complement strand
GATCCAGGCGCGCGGGGCGCCCGGCCCCGGCGCGCAGTCCACCTCGATGCGCAGGCGCGGTTCGGCCGTGTCGCGCAGCGCCAGGATGGCGTTCTTGGTCAGGGTGCACAGCACCAGGTACAACAGGTCACGCCGCCCGGGCAGGCGGAAGTCCTGCCGCAGCTCGGTGCTCACCCAATGGCGTTCGCGGTCTTCGAAGGGGTACTCGTCGACCAGCGAGCCCAGCAGGCTGGCCGCGCTCACGGTCTGCGGGGCGGCGCCCGGGTAGGCGTCGCGCGCCGACTGCACGAAGGTGGCCACCAGCGACTGGCAGTACAGCGCCCGTCGCTCGGCGCGCTGCAGCGCCGCCAGCAGCTCCTGCGGGCCCAGGCCCTCGAAGCGCACCGTGCCCGGGGCGTCGCCCGGCTCCGGCGGTCGGTGGCGCTCCAGCACCGCCGCCACGCTGCCGCGCACGGTGGCCAGCGGCGTATTGAGCTCGTGCGCCAGGAAGCCCAGGGTTTCGCGCAGCGCGGCGGCGCGGCCCTCGTTGAGCGCACGCTCCAGCGCCTGGTGGCGGTAGAGCGACAGCGCCTCGCGCAGGGCCTCGCGCGTGGGCTCTTCCTCCAGGGGCTTTTCCAGGATGCGCATCACCTGGCCCTGGTTGACCGCCGCGATGGCCACGTCTTTCTCGGCATAGGCCGTGACCAGCAGGCGCACCAGGTGGCGGTGCTCGCGCCGCACGAAGCGCAGCAGCTTCATGCCGTCCTGCTCGGGCATGCGGTAGTCGGTGATGAGGGCCGCGAAGCTCTCTCCGCGCTCGGTGAGGATGGCCAGCGCTTCGTCCACGCTGGCGGCGGTGGATATCTCGAATTCGTCGCCAAAGCAGCGCGAGAACCACTGCCGGGACACGGCTTCGTCGTCAACGAACAGGATGGCCTGGGCGTCAGTCCGCATTGTTCTTCTTCATGGTTGTTATTCCCCCTGGCGCCAGCGTGCGGCCGACGCATAACCGGCGCCTATTATCAAGTGCGGCCCGGTGCTGGCAATCCGCCATGGCCCTGGTGCCACGCCGGAATACCCCCTGCGGGGACAATTCACCAGATGAACGACACCGCGCTCGCCGCGCCCGCGGCGCTGGACCTCGCCCGGCCCTGGCGCCACCGCTTCGCCGACCTGGGGCCGGCCTTTTACACCGAGGTGCAGCCCACCCCGCTGCCCGACCCCCACCCGATCGGACTGAACGCCCCGCTGGCGGCCGCGCTGGGGCTGGACCCGCAGCGCCTGCGCCAGGCCGACGCCGTGCGGGCGCTGGCCGGCTCGCTGCCCATCGAGGGCACGCGCCCCCTGGCCACCGTCTACAGCGGGCACCAGTTCGGCGTCTGGGCCGGCCAGCTCGGCGACGGCCGGGCCATCCTGCTCGGCGAGCTGGACACGCCCGAGGGGCCGATGGAGGTGCAGCTCAAGGGCGCCGGCCTCACGCGTTACTCGCGCATGGGCGACGGCCGCGCCGTGCTGCGCAGCTCCATCCGCGAGTACCTGTGCAGCGAGGCCATGCATGGCCTGGGCATACCGACCACGCGCGCGCTCAGCCTCACCGGCTCGCCGCAGCCGGTGGTCCGCGAGACCGTGGAAACCGCCGCCGTGGTGGCGCGCGTGGCGCCCAGCTTCATCCGCTTCGGGCACTTCGAGCATTTTTCGGCCAACGGCCACACCGCCGAGCTGCGCCGCCTGGCCGATTTCGTCATCGACAGCTGGTACCCCGAATGCCGCGACGGCCAGGGCAATGCCTACGCCCGGCTGCTGCAGGCCGTGAGCGCGCGCACCGCCGAGCTGATGGCCCAGTGGCAGGCCGTGGGCTTCTGCCACGGCGTGATGAACACCGACAACATGAGCGTCCTGGGCCTCAGCATCGACTACGGCCCCTTCCAGTTCATGGACGCCTTCAACCCGGCGCACATCTGCAACCACAGCGACCATGGCGGGCGCTACGCCTACCACCGCCAGCCCAACGTGGCCTACTGGAACCTGTTCTGCCTGGGCCAGGCCCTGCTGCCGCTGATGGACGAGCAGCAACAGGCGCTGGACGCGCTGGAGCCGTACAAGACCCTGTTCCCCGCCGCGCTCACGCGCCGCATGGGCGCCAAGCTGGGCCTGGCGGACACCCGGGACGGCGACGCCGAACTGGTCGAATCGCTCATGCAGCTCATGGCCCAGGACGCGGTGGACTTCACCATCCTGTTCCGCCGCCTGGGCGACGCCGCCGAGGGCCGACTGGACCCCGCGCGCGACCTCTTCCTGCAGCGCGAGGCCTTCGACGCCTGGGCCGCTCGCTGGCAGGCGCGCCTGCGCGCCCAGCCCGGCTTCGACGCCGCCACCACCGCGGCCGCCATGCACCGCGTCAACCCCCGCATCGTGCTGCGCAACCACCTGGCGCAGACGGCCATCGAACGCGCCCAGCAAGGCGATTTCAGCGAGGTCGACCGGCTGCTGAACGCCTTGGCGGCCCCGTTCGACGAACGAACCGGCGAGGACGACCTCGCCGCCTTCCCCCCCGACTGGGCGCAGCACATCGAAATCAGCTGCTCCTCCTGAAAGGACCGCCGACATGGACTTCCCCATCAAGAAAACCGAAGCCGAGTGGCGCGAGATCCTCGCCGCCAAGGGCGCCGAGCCCGGCGCCTTCGAGGTCACGCGCAAGGCCTACACCGAGCGCCCCTTCACCGGCAAGTACGAAGAGATCTGGGCCGATGGCAGCTACCACTGCGTCTGCTGCGGCAACCACCTGTTCGACGCCGGCACCAAGTTCGACGCCGGCTGCGGCTGGCCCAGCTTCTGGAAGGCCATCCCCGGTGCCATCACCGAAATCAGCGACCGCAGCCACGGCATGGTGCGCACCGAAACCGTGTGCAGCCAGTGCGGCGCCCATCTGGGCCATGTGTTCGAGGACGGTCCCGCGCCCACCGGCCTGCGCTACTGCATGAACTCGGCCGCCATCGACCTGCAGGAGAAGTGAGCCGATGCCGAACCTCGCCGACATCCGACTGTCCATGCTCGACCTCGTCGCCGTGCGCGAAGGCGGCAGCGTGGCCGACGCCCTGGCCATCACGCGCCAGACCGCCCAGCACGTGGAGCGCCTGGGCTTCACGCGCTACTGGCTGGCCGAGCACCACAACATGAGCGGCATCGCCAGCTCGGCCACGGCCGTGCTGGTGGGCCACATCGCGGGCGCGACGCAGCGCATCCGCGTGGGCTCGGGCGGCGTGATGCTGCCCAACCACGCGCCGCTGGTGGTGGCCGAGGCCTTCGGCACCCTGGCCGAGCTGTACCCGGGCCGCATCGACCTGGGCCTGGGCCGCGCGCCCGGCACCGACGGTCTGACCATGCGCGCGCTGCGGCGCGACCGCGTGGAGACCGAAGCCGATTTCCCGCGCGAGGTGGCCGAGCTGGCCGCCTTCCTGGGCCCGGTGCAGCCGGGCCAGCGCGTGGTCGCCGTGCCGGGGCAGAACACCCACGTGCCGATCTGGCTGCTGGGCTCCAGCCTGTTCTCGGCCCGGCTGGCGGCGCAGCGCGGCCTGCCCTTCGCCTTCGCCTCGCACTTCGCGCCGCGCCTGCTGCTGCAGGCGCTGGAGGTCTACCGCGCCGAGTTCCAGCCCTCCGAGACCCTGTCCAAGCCCTACGCCGCCATCGGCGTGCCGCTGATCGCCGCGCCGACCGACGAGGAGGCGGAGTACCTGGCCAGCAGCACCTACCAGCGGGTGCTGGGCATCCTCACCGGCAAGCGCGGGCAGCTGCCGCCGCCGGTCGAAGGCTTCGTGGCCTCGTTGGCCCCGCACGAGCGCCAGGGCATCGGCGACTTCCTGGCCGCCGCCGTCATCGGCAGCCCCGATTCGGTGCGCGCGGGCCTGCAGCGCCTGGCCGACCTGACTGAGGCCGACGAGTTCATCCTCGTCAGCGACGTGTTCGACCCGGCGCTGCGCCTGCGCTCGCTGGACATCGCGGCGGCGGTCATGCGCGAGGGCGCACCGGCGCCCGCCTGAGCGGCGCGTTCAGCGCCCGCGCACCATCGCCATCACCTGGCCCGCGTCCAGGGTGGCGGCCTTCTGCTGGATCTGTGGCAGGTACTGCGTCTGCATCTGCTTGGCCGGGCCGAGCAGGTCCTGGAAGCTCTGCTTGAGCAGGTCCGTGCTCATCTGGCGCCCGCCCGCGTAGTAGCGCTTGGCCACCTGCCCCAGCGCGTAGGTGGTGGCGAAGGAGAACGCCATGCCGGTGGCCGCGCGGCCCACCCCGCCCAGCGCGCGCCCCGCGGCCTTGCCCAGCAGGCCGCCGATGAGCTTGCGCCCGAACTGCTCCAGGTACTGCGAGGTCAGGCCCACGCCCACCGCCGCGATGAACTCGCGGATGTGGCCCTGGTCCAGCTCCACGCCGTGCGCCTTGCCGATCTCGTAGACCATCTTGACCTGCAGCGGAATGATGGCCATCGAGGCCCAGGACTGCGGCAGCAGCTCCAGCGCGCCGTTGAGCAGCGCGTAGTTCAGGATGGACTTGTCCAGCGCCGCCCCGTCGGGCCCGCGCCGCTCGCTCGCGACCGGGGCCGCGGCGGCGGCCACCGCCACGGGCGCCACGGTGGCGGCCGCGTCCACCAGCTCGGCCTCCGCCTTCTCGAACGCCGCCGATTCGGCCGCATCCGGCCGCAGCCGCGCCTTCAGGTCGGCCAGGAACGCCGTTTCGGCCGGCGAGCGGGCGCCGTCGGCGTCGCACACGCAGACCGCCATTTCGTAGGCCAGTTCCCGCTGGCCCGGGTCGCCCAGCCGGGCCACACAGGCCGCCAGGTCCACCCGCTTGAGCAGCACGTCCTGGTACACCCTGGCCAGGCCGGCGGCCCCCCCCTCCCCGCCCAGGGATTCGGCGATGCCGCGGATGCTCTCGCGCTCGGCGTCGGCCTTGGCGCCGTCGGCCAGGGCGGCCATGAGGGCGATGGTGAGGATGGCTTGCTGTTCTTGCGGGCTCATGAAATCTCCAGACGACGAACGGGAAGGGCCGCCAGGCGGCGGCGGAAAGTCAGAGCCGCCCGGCCCCGCCGCGGTTCCCTGGTGCGGGCTCCACGGATAATCGCACCCATGCGCCTGCTGATCGACTTTTTCCCCATCCTGCTCTTCTTCGCCGCCTACAAGATGCAAGGCATCTACCTGGCCACCGGCGTGCTCATGGCCGCCACCGTGGCGCAATGCGGCATCGTCTACGCCATCGACCGCAAGCTGCAGAACATCCACAAGATCACGCTGGTGCTGGTGCTGGTGTTCGGCGTGCTCACCCTGGTGCTGCAGGACGAGCGCTTCATCAAATGGAAGCCCACGGTGCTCTACGCGGGCATGGCCGTGGTGCTGGGCGCCGCGCTGTGGGGCTGGAAGAAGAACTTCCTGCAGATGCTGCTGGGCAGCCAGCTCACCCTGCCCCAGCCCGTGTGGGCGCGCCTGACGGTGGCCTGGGTCGGCTACTTCCTGTTCATGGCCGCCATCAACGCCTGGTTCGCCGCCTATCAGACCACCGAGCAATGGGTGAACTTCAAGCTCTGGGGCTACATCTTCCCGGTGCTTTTCATCGTCGCGCAGGGCCTGTACATCGCGCGCCACATCAAGGACGACGAGCCCCGCTCCGAAACCTGAGCCACCCATGAGCCCCACCGTCCCCACCGCCGCCGCCATTGAGGCGCGGCTGCGCGACACCCTCGCGCCCAGCGCCCTGGAAGTCATCGACGAAAGCGCCGCGCACGCGGGCCATGCGGGCGCCAATGGCCTGGGCTACGGCACGCATTTCCGGGTGCGCATCGCGGCGCCCGCCTTCGCCGGACTGGGCCGGGTGGCGCAGCATCGCCTTGTGTATGATGCCCTGCGTCAATTCACCGACGCCGGGCTGCACGCCCTGGCCATCGAGATCCAGCGCTGACACGGCCCCCGGCTACCTTCTGTCACATCCCCCGCGAACCCGCGCGGGCGCGTCGGCTCCAACCCCTTTTTCCAACTCCGAGGATTTCCATGAAAGTCACCCTCACGGCACTGACCGCGGCGGCGCTGATCACCACCGCTCCCTGGGCGGCCGCGCAGAACGTGGCCATCGTCAATGGC
>NZ_MKSS01000374.1:0-6110 GCF_001897365.1 Hydrogenophaga sp. 70-12 | reverse complement strand
CTGCTCGACGGCGTCGATGATGCGCGCCAGCACGGTGTCGCCCGCGGGCTTGCTCACCTCGAACTCCAGCGCGCCGTGCTGGTTGATGGTGCCGGCGAAGACCTCGTCGCCCGGGCCCTTGTCCACGGGGATGCTCTCGCCGGTGATGGGCGACTGGTCGGCCGCGCTGTGGCCGGCGCTGACCCGGCCGTCGAGCGCGAAACGTTCACCGGGCTTGATGCGCACGGTGGCGCCCACGGCCACCGCTTTCGCGTCCACCAGGGCCCACTGGCCGTCGGCCTGGCGCACCTCCGCCTGGGGCGGCGACAGCGCCAGCAGGCCGGCGATGGCGTTGCGCGCGCGCTCCACCGAGCGCGCTTCGATCAGCTCGGCCAGCGAGTACAGCGCCATCACCATGGCCGCCTCGGGCCATTGGCCGATCAGGAAGGCGCCGGTGACGGCCACCGCCATCAGCGCGTTGATGTTGAGCTGGCCGCGCCGCAGCGAGGACCAGCCCTTGCGGTAGACCGAGGTGCCGGCCAGCGCGATGGCGCCCGCCGCGACGCCCATGCCCAGCGCGTCCCAGGGCAGGGTGCCGGGGGCGAAGAATTCGATGAGTTCGGACAGCAGGGCTACCACCAGGGCGGCGACCAGCCGCCACAGCTCGCGCTGCTGCGATTGCGCGGTGGCCTGCGCCGAGGGCGGCGCGGCGACCCGTTCGGTCTGGAAGCCGGCCGAACGGATGGCCGCGTCCAGCGGTTCCCAGGACGCCTCGGGCGCCTCGATGCCCAGGGTGCGGCCGGGCAGGTCGAAGCGCAGGCGGCGGACCTCGCCGAAGCGCTCCAGCGCGCGGCGGATCTCGCCTTCTTCGGTCGGGCAGTCCATGGCGGGAATGCGCAGCAGCAGCTCGCCGGGCGCGGCGGCGCGCGCGGGGCGGGTGAGCGACACCGGCGCGGCGCAGGCGCCGCCGTCGCAGCAGGCCTGCGCCTGACCGTGGTCGTGGCGCTCGTTGTGGTCGTGCCGACCGTGGCCGTGATCGTGGCCGTGGTGGTCGTGCGCGTGTTCGTGGCGGGTGGTGGACATCGTGGTTTCTCTCCGGTCCACCGATTGAAAGCCCTGTAGCGGGTACAGGGTCAAGCCCGCGCCGCCAGAAAGGACAAACCCCGCCGAAGCGGGGTTGGTTCCTGGGGGCGGCCGGCGGATCAGGCCAGCATGTCGGCCCAGATGTTGCGCGCCCAGCCGAGGGCGTAGGCGCCTTCGATCTCGCTCGCCGCGCTGGACAGGCCACCCGAGCCCGGCACCGTCAGCATGGTCTTCTGCGCGGCGTCGTAGCGGTGCACGCTGGCCACGTGCACCACGTCCTTGGCGGTGACGAAGCTGTAGCAGGTGTTGGCGTACAGCGGGTTCTGCGGCGGTTGCTGGCCCATCAGCAGCGAGACCACCGCGGCCGCGCAGGTCTTGCCGTGCTGGTTGGCCATGTGGCCCGACTTGGGCATGGCCGGCGCGATCTGGATCGCGTCGCCCAGCACGTGGATGTTCTTGGCCGCCTTCGATTCGAAGGTGAGGAAGTCCACCTCGCACCAGCGCGCGTTGGCCGTGGCCAGGCCGCTCTTGACGGCGATGGCGCCGGCGCGCATGTCGGGCAGCACGTTGGCCACGCCGGCCTTGAAGTCGTCGTTGAACTCGAACTTCAGGGTGTTGGTGGCGGCGTCCACGTCGACCACCTTGTGCTTGGGGCGGTACTCGATGAGGCCCTTGTAGTGCTCGTCCCAGGCCTTGAGGAACAGGCCCTTCTTGGAGGTGATGTCGTCGTTGGCGTCGAAGATGATGACCTTGCTCTTGGGCTTGGCCACCTTGAAGTAGCTCGCCACCATGCAGGCGCGCTCGTAGGGGCCGGGGGGGCAGCGGTAGGGTGCCAGCGGGATCGACAGCGCGTAGGTGCCGCCGTCCGGCAGGGCCTTGAGCTGGTCGTGCAGCGCGGCCGTTTGCGGGCCGGCCTTCCAGGCGTGCAGGATCTTGTCGGCCGCGCCGGGCTTGGCCAGGCCGGGGATGGTGGGCATGAAGTCCACCCCGGGCGAGAGGATCAGGCGGTCGTAGGGCAGGGTGGCGCCGCTGGCCAGCTTCACGGTGCGCTTGTCGGCGTCGATGCTCTCGACCGTGTCGCGCACCAGCTTCACGCCGTGCTTGCGCTGCAGCTGGTCGTAGGACACGGTGATGTCGGCCAGGGTCTTGTGGCCGCCCACCACCAGATTGCTCAGCGGGCAGGACACGAAGTTGGCGTTGGGCTCCACCAGCGTGACATCGACGCGGCCTTCGGAGAACAGGCGCAGGTACTTGGCGGCCGTGGCGCCGCCGTAGCCGCCGCCCACCACCACCACCTTGGGGCCGGCACCGCCGCCGGTGGCGCATCCCGCCAGCAGGCCCAGGCCGGCCACCGCCGAGCCGGCGCCCAATGTCTGTACGAATTGACGACGTTTCATGGCGGGGCTCCTCACTTCTTCTGGGCCGCGAAGTACGCGGCGATCTGGGCCAGCTGCTCGTCGCTGTAGCCCTTGGACAGCTGGTGCATGATGGTCGCGGGCCGCTGGCCGTTCTTGAAGGCCATCAGCTGTTGCAGCAGCTCGTTCTTGTCCCGGCCGGCCAGGGCGATCATGCCGGGTTCGGCCCGGCCGTCGGTGCCATGGCAGTTGGCGCAGGCCGCCGCCCACACCTTGATCTGGTTGACCTGGGCGTGGGCCCCGGCGGCCGCGGCGAGCAGCGTCGCCGCGGCCAGCCATTTTGTTGTTCTTTGCATCGTCGTCTCCGATTGCGGGTTGGGATGGAAGCGCACCCAAAACTGTAGCAGCGGGCCTCCCTCGAAAAACAGGTACCGGTATGCGCGGGACGCACAGGGACATTGAAGACCAGCCGGTCGGGAATTGCATCAAGGGTTTACTCGCATCCAAATATCAGCAATTAACGATATAGTCGCGGCCCTGAGATCTCTCCCTGAACGGACGCATCGTGTCGGACGCACTGCAACACACCATCGGACGGGTGCTGCCCGCCCCTGAAAACCACCTCGACGCCAACCAGCTCGACGCCGCGCGCAAGGCGCGCCGCAGCTTCATGGGCAAGGCGCTGGCCATGGGCGCGGGCGCCGTGGCCGTGGGCCACGCCCCGCGCGCGCGCGCGAGCGAAGGCGAGGGCGACCCCGCCATCCTGAAAATGCCCGAGCACACCCGCGGCCTGGGCCGGCCGGTGGCGGACAACCCCTATGGCCAGCCCAGCAAGTGGGAAGCCAACCTGCAGCGCCGCCAGAGCCCGGGCCTCACGCGCGTGCCGCAGGCCTCGGTGAGCTTCACGCCGCTGCAGGGCCTGTTCGGGATCATCACGCCCAGCGGCCTGCATTTCGAGCGCCACCACCAGGGCTGGTGGGACATCGACCCCAGCCAGCACCGCCTCATGGTGCACGGCCTGGTCAAGCGCTCGCGCGTCTTCACCATGGACGACCTGATGCGCCTGCCCAGCGTCTCGCGCATCCACTTCATCGAATGCGGCGCGAACTCGGCGCCCGAGTGGGGCAACGTCGCCCTGCCGTCCGTGCAGTACACGCACGGCATGGTGAGCTGCTCGGAATTCACCGGCGTGCGCCTGTCCACCCTGCTGGAGATGTGCGGCGTGGACAAGAAGCTCGGCAAATACGTGCTGGCCGAGGGCGCCGACGGCTCGTCGATGACGCGCACCATCGACATGGAGCGCGCCATGGAGGACTGCATCGTCGCCTGGGCCATGAATGGCGAGATGCTGCGCCCCGAGAACGGCTACCCGCTGCGGCTGGTGGTGCCGGGCATCCAGGGCGTGAGCTGGGTGAAGTACCTGCGCCGTTTGGAGGTGGGCGACCAAAAGTGGGCCACCAAGGACGAGACCATCCACTACATCGACCTGATGCCGGACGGCACGCACCGCCAGTACACCGGCATCCAGGAGTGCAAGAGCGTGATCACCACGCCCTCGGGCGGGCAGATGCTGCTCGACAAGGGCTACTACAACGTCAGCGGCCTGGCCTGGTCGGGCCGCGGCTCGATCAAGCGGGTGGACGTGAGCGTGGACGGCGGGCGCAACTGGCGCACCGCGCGCCTGGAAGGCCCGGTGCTGGACAAGGCGCTCACGCGCTTCAACATCGACTGGGTCTGGGACGGCCAGCCCGCCGTGCTGCAAAGCCGGGCCATCGACAGCACCGGCTACGTGCAACCGAAGATCAACCAGCTGCGGGCGGTGCGCGGCTCGCGCTCGATCTACCACCAGAACGCGATCCAGTCGTGGCGGGTGGCGGAGAACGGCGAAGTGTCGAACGTACAGGTGTATTGATATGAATATGAGCCACCCCCGCCGCGCGGCGCGCGACCCCCTCAAGGGGGCCACACCTGCGGCCCGGCCAAGCCGGTTCCGCGGTGTTTCTGGGTTGTTCGCGCTTCTGGCATTTGTGACGGTCCCGGCCTTGGCCCAGGCCCAAGCGCAGCCCTGGCACGGGCTCGGCCGCGAGGCCACCCCGGCCGAGATCAAGGCCTGGGACATCGATGTGCGGCCCGATTTCAAAGGCCTGCCCAAGGGCGCGGGCAGCGTCTCGCTGGGCGAGCAGGTGTGGGAGGCGAAGTGCGCGTCCTGCCACGGCGTGTTCGGCGAGTCGAACGAGGTGTTCACGCCCCTCGTCGGCGGCACCACCAAGGCCGACATCGAGCGCGGCCGGGTGAAGAACCTCGAGCTGGGCAGCGTCTTCCCGCAGCGCACCACGATGATGAAGGCGTCCACGGTGTCCACGCTGTGGGACTACATCAACCGCGCCATGCCCTGGAACGCGCCCAAGTCGCTCAAGACCGACGAGGTCTACGGCGTGCTGGCCTACATGCTGAGCCTGGCCGATGTGGTGCCGGCCGACTACACGCTGTCGGACGAGAACATCGCCGACGTGCAGAAGCGCCTGCCCAACCGCAACGGACTGGTGTTCTACGAGCCGCTGTGGAAGGTCTCCGGCAAGGGCGACGTGAAGAACGTGGCCTGCATGAAGGACTGCCCGACCGAGGCCAAGGTGCGCTCGGCGCTGCCCGACTTCGCGCGCGACGCGCACGGCAACATCCAGGAGCAGAACCGCGTGGTGGGCCCGGTGCGCGGCGCCGACACCACCAAGCCGGCGCCGACCGCTCCCGTGGGCAGCGCGCCGCCGCCCGCGCCGGTGGTGGTGGCCGCCGCGCCCGCCGCGTCCGGCGGCGTGGACGTCAAGGCGCTGCTGAGCAGCAACGGCTGCACGGCCTGCCACGGCGTGAGCAACAAGATCGTGGGGCCCGGCTTCACCGACATCCTGGCCAAGCACAAGGGCAAGGCCGATCTGGAGGCCTACCTGGCCGCCAAGATCAAGGCCGGGGGCAGCGGCGTGTTCGGCGCCGTCCCCATGCCGCCCCAGCCCCAGCTCAAGGACGCCGAGGCCCAGGCGATCGCGCGCTGGATCGCCGCGGGTCCGCGCTGAACCGGGCCCGCGCCCTACGCGTTTTCCCCCTGTCCGTTCCCACGAGGAAACATTAGTCTATGAGCATGAAGATGTTGATTGCCGCCGCGACCGCGGTCGCGGCCGTGTCGGCGCTGCCGGCGCACGCGATGGACGCGGCGGCCGCCAAGGCCCTGGCGACCAAGAGCGCCTGCATGGCCTGCCACGCGGTCGACCGCAAGCTGGTCGGCCCGGCCTTCAAGGATGTGGCCGCCAAGCACAAGGGCCAGGCCGATGCGCCCGAGAAGGTGGCCGCGCGCATCAAGTCGGGCGGCTCGGGCCTGTATGGCCCGGTGCCCATGCCGCCCCAGCCCGGTCTCAAAGACGACGAATTGAGGCTATTGGCCGCCTGGGTGCTGGCCGGTGCCCCCGATAAGTAAACTCCCACCCCCTCACGCCCCGAATTTGTACAGGAGTTCAACCATGAACCAGACCCGTCGAGACGCTCTCAAGACCACCGGTGCCTTCGCCACCCTGGTCTCTCTGGGCATCGTCACCCAGAGCCAGGCGCAGGCCGCGCTGGAGCGCGCCAGCTTCGAGGGCAAGACCCTGGCCGACGCCCTCAAGGCCGTCGGCGGCACGCCGGCCAACAGCGACCAGGTGAGCGTGG
>NZ_MKSS01000373.1:50138-67337 GCF_001897365.1 Hydrogenophaga sp. 70-12 | reverse complement strand
TGGCTGCTTGGCGTTGCGATTTCACGTCCGGTGGTCGGCGGTGTCAGGGCTGTGCCCCTGGCCCTGGCGGCTTCAATGCGGTGGTCCTCGCTGCGCGAAGGGCTGCGCATCGAAGCCCCCGGCGGCACAGCCCAAGCCCTTGGCTTGCCAGCCAAGACCGCCGACGAACCACAGCAGGCATCCCGTCTGCTCACCAAAATCAGGGTAAACCCGCATCCCTTTTCAGAGGGAACCGGTTGAATTTGGTTATCGTTTATAACAATAATCCGACACCCTCACAAGAAGCCGAAGCGCCCCCTTTTCATGCCCATCCAGACCAACGACCTGACGATCGAACTGCGCGGAGACCAGCAGCAGATCGCCCTCATCACCCTCAACCGTCCCGGCAAGCGCAACGCGCTCAACGACGGCCTGGTGCTCGCCATCCGCGACGTCTTCCAGGGCATGCCGCACAGCGTGCGCGCCGCCGTCATCCATGGCAACGGCGAACACTTCTGCGCCGGCCTGGACCTGTCCGAGCTGAGCGAGCGCGACGCCGCCGCCGGCCTGCACCACTCGCGCATGTGGCACCACGCGCTCGACCAGGTGGAGCGCGGCCCCGTGCCCGTGGTGGCCGCGCTGCACGGCGCCGTGGTGGGCGGCGGCCTGGAACTGGCCAGCGCCTGCCACCTTCGCGTGGCCGACACCTCCAGCTTCTTCGCGCTGCCCGAAGGCTCACGCGGCATCTTCGTCGGCGGCGGCGGCTCGGTGCGCATCCCGCGCCTGATCGGCACCGCGCGCATGGCCGACATGATGTTCACCGGCCGCGTGCTCAACGCCGAGGAAGGCGAGCGCGCCGGCCTGGCGCAGTACCTGGTGCCGCAGGGCACGGCCCTGGAGAAAGCGCTGGAGCTGGCCACGCGCATCGCCAGCAACGCGCCGCTCACCAACTACGCGCTGATGCAGGCGCTGCCGCGCATCGCCGACCAGACGGCCGACCACGGCTTCTTCACCGAGGCCCTGATCTCCGCCATCGTGCAGGACGCGCCCGAGGCCAAGGCCCGCGTGCGCGAGTTCCTGGAAGGCCGCGGCCCGAAGGTCAAGAAGCAATGAGCGCCGCCCGGCCGCCCGAAGGCGCTCGCACCGCAGCGCGCAGCGCGCAGGCTTGCGACGGCGCCGCGCCCCGCTACCGGGCGCTGGACTTCGGCATCACCGAAGCCGAACTGCGCCACACGGCCGACGGCACCGCCTACCTCCAGGCCCGCCAGCCGCTGCACGCCTTTCCCCACCGCCTGACCGACCGCCTGGTGCACTGGGCCAGCGCCGCGCCCGATCGCACCTTCATGGCGCGCCGCGCGAAGAACGCCGACGGCAGCACCGGCGACTGGGTCCGGCTCAGCTACGCCGAGGCCCTGGACGCCGCGCGCTGCATCGGCCAGGCCCTGCTCGACCGCGGCCTGAGCGCCGAGCGCCCCGTGCTCATCGTGAGCGAGAACGACCTGGAGCATGCGCAGATCGCGCTGGGCTGCCTGTACGCGGGCATCCCCTGGGCGCCGGCCTCGCCCGCGTACTCGCTGGTGAGCCAGGACTACGACAAGCTGCGCCACCTGGTGAACACGCTCACGCCCGGCCTGGTGTTCGCCGCCGACGCGCCGCGCTATGAGCGCGCCCTGCTCGCCACCCTCGGCGAGGACGTTGAGATCGTCACCGCCAGCGGCAGCGTGCCCGGCCGCGCCACCACCAGCTTCGCCGCGCTGCGCGCCACCGCCCCCACGCCGGCCGTGGACGCGGCCATGCTCGCCACCGGCCCCGACACCATCGCCAAGTTCCTCTTCACCTCGGGCTCCACCAAGCTGCCCAAGGCCGTCATCAACACCCAGCGCATGTGGTGCGCCAACCAGCAGCAGATGGCGCAGAGCATGCCCGTGCTGGCCGACCCGCACACGCCCCCGGTGCTGGTGGACTGGCTGCCCTGGAACCACACCTTCGGCGGCAACCACAACGTGGGCCTAACGCTCATGCACGGCGGCACGCTCTACATCGACGACGGCAAGCCCACGCCCGCGCTGATCGGCGAGACCCTGCGCAACCTGCGCGAGATCGCGCCCACCGTCTACTTCAACGTGCCCACCGGCTTCGAGGCCATCGCCAACGCGATGAAGACCGACGAGGTGCTGCGCACGAACCTGCTGAGCCGCGTGCGCCTGTTCTTCTACGCCGGCGCCGCGCTCGCGCAGCCCGTGTGGGACACGCTGCACAGCGTGCAGGAGCAGGCCATCGGCGAGCGCGTGGTGATGGGCACCGGCCTGGGCATGACCGAGTCCGGCCCTTTCGGTCTGTACATCACGCGGCCCGAGGTGCGCTCGGGCGACCTGGGCCTGCCCGCGGCCGGGCTGCAGCTCAAGCTGGTGCCCAGCGGCGACAAGACCGAGGTGCGCTACCGCGGCCCCAACATCACGCCCGGCTACTGGCGCAGCCCCGAGGCCACGGCCGAGGCCTTCGACGAGGAAGGCTTCTTCTGCACCGGCGACGCGGTGGCCTGGATCGATCCCGCGCGGCCGAACCTGGGCCTGCGCTTCGACGGCCGCATCGCCGAGGATTTCAAGCTCGCCACCGGCACCTTCGTCAGCGTGGGCCCGCTGCGCGCGAAGATCATCGCGGCCGGCGCGCCCTTCGTGCAGGACGCGGTCATCACCGGCCTGAACGAGCGCGAAGTGGGCGCCATGCTGTTCCCCACCGGCGCGGTGCGCGGCCTGGCGGGCCTGGGGCCCGAGGCCCCACTGGCCGAGGTGCTGGCCCACCCCAAGGTACTCGGGCACTTCCAGCAGGTGCTCAATGACCTGGCGGCCTCGGCCACCGGCAGCGCCACGCGCGTGGCGCGCCTGATCCTGCTGGCCGAGCCGCCCAGCATCGACAAGGGCGAGGTCACCGACAAGGGCTCCATCAACCAGCGCGCCGTGCTCAAGCACCGCGCCGAACTCGTCGCCGCCCTGCACGCGGGCGCGGCGGCCAACACCCTGCTTCCCACCACCGAACAGAGGAGACACGCATGAACATCGAAGGACAGGCCGCGCTCGTGACCGGCGGCGGCTCGGGCCTGGGCGAAGCCACCGCGCGCGAGCTCGCCCGCCTGGGCGCCAAGGTGGCCGTGCTCGACGTCAACCTGGAAGGCGCGCAGCGCGTGGCCCAGGACATCGGTGGCATCGCGGTGAAGTGCGACGTGACCGACACCGCCAGCGTGCAGGCGGCGCTGGACGCGGCCGCCGCCGCGCACGGCCCGGCGCGTTTGCTCATGAACATCGCCGGCATCGGCACCGCCAAGCGCGTGGTGCAGAAGGACGGCAGCGCCGCGCCGCTGGACGACTTCGCCAAGGTGATCCAGGTCAACCTCATCGGCACCTACAACGCCAGCCGCCTGTTCGCTGCCGCCTGCGCGAAGCTCGATGCGCTGGAGGACGGCGAGCGCGGCGTGATGCTGTTCACCGCCAGCGTGGCCGCCTTCGACGGCCAGGTGGGCCAGCAGGCCTACAGCGCCTCCAAGGGGGGCCTGGTCGGCATGACGCTGCCCATGGCGCGCGACCTCGCGCAGCACGGCATCCGCGTGTGTACCATCGCGCCCGGGTTGTTCTCCACGCCGCTGATGCGCCAGCTGCCCGACGCGGTGCAGGCCTCGCTGGCGGCGAGCATCCCCTTCCCGCCGCGCCTGGGCAAGCCCGAGGAATTCGCCGCCCTGGCCGCGCACATCGTCACCAATACGCACCTGAATGGCGAAGTGATCCGTCTCGACGGCGCGCTTCGCATGGCCCCCCGATGAGCAAAACCCAGATCTATGAAGTGGAAGTCATGTTCGGCGACTGCGACCCCGCCGGCATCGTTTTTTTCCCTAATTTCAGCAAGTGGATGGACGCGTCCTCGCTGAACTTCTTCGTCAAGTGCGGCGTGCAGCCCTGGCGCGAACTGGTCAAGACGCGCGGCATCATCGGCACGCCGCTGCTGGAGATCCACACCAAGTTCATGAAGCCCGCCACCTACGGCGAGCGCCTGCAGGTGCACACCAGCGTCATCGAATGGGGCGCCAAGGTGTTCAAGCACCAGCACCGCGTGATGCGCGGCGACACCCTGCTGTGCGAAGGCACCGAAGTGCGCGCCTTCTGCGAGCGCGACCCGGCCGACGCCTCGCGCATCCGCGCCATCCCCGTGCCCGAGGACATCAAGGCCTTGTGCCACTGAGCCCCTGATCCAGCCCCGCATGAGCGACGCCTCCATCGCCAACGCCATGCGCCGCCCCCGCGGCGCGCGCAAGGGCAGCCCGCCGGGCGATGACGCCAGCGGCGCGGGCGACGGCCTGCCCGACACCCACTTCCTGGAAACCCTGGTGGGCTACAACGCGCGGCGCGCGGCCCTCACCGTCATCGCGGTGTTCCTGCGCCGCATGGCGCCCTATGGCCTGCGGCCGGTGGATTTTTCGGTGCTCACCGTGATCGCACACAACCCGGGCGTCACCTCGCGCCAGATCTGCGCCGCGCTGGACATCCTGCCGCCCAACCTGGTGGGCATGGTCAAGGCCCTGCACGCGCGCGGCCTGGTGGTGCGCAAACCCCACCCCAGCGACCGCCGGGCCCAGGGCCTGCACCTCACGCCCGCCGGCCAGAAGCTGCACCGCCAGGCCCAGGCGACGGCCACCGAACTCGAAACGGAAGCCACCGGCGCGCTCACGCCCGACGAGGTGCAGACCCTCATCGGCCTGCTGCGCAAGGTGTACCGGCGCGGCCCCGCGCAGGGCCTGGGCGACGACGCCATCTGAAGCCCCGCGCCGCGCCCATCGGGGCAAACCCGGGTGACGGCGGCGCGACATTGCTGCACCGCACACAGCTAGCAACTTGGTAGCGGGCGGCTTGCTGCCTATAGTGGTCATCCGAGACACACGCGCGAAGAGCCCAGTCCAGGCCGCGCCAGGAGACCGCCGATGAGCAAGGACCAGGAAGCCGTGACCCAGCTGTTCGAGTTGCTGGAATCGCGTTACGCCATGCGCGTGCTCTGGGCCCTGTCCGACGGCCACCCGCAGACCTTCCGCCTGTTGCAGGACAGCGTGGGCGGCATCACCCCCAACACACTCAATACCCGCATCAAGGAGCTGCGCGCCGCGCGCCTGATCGACCACAACGGCAGCGGCTACCGGCTCACCCCGCAGGGCGCCGACCTGGCGCGCCGGCTGGCCGAGATGCGCGGCTTCGCCAGCCGCTGGCAGCAGCGCGCCGCCGCCCGCGCGCCCACCCGCGCCGCCGGCCGGTAGACGATCGCGCCTAGGTGTTGAGTCTCAGGAGGTTGTTCATGCCCGGGATGCGGGTCATGGGCGGCTGATGGTGCAGAGCGGAGTGTGGCCGCAGCCAGTTGTAGTGGTCAATGAAGGGCTGCAGGGCGGCGTGGCGCTGGGCTGAGCTTTCGTACGGTCTGGCATAGGCCCACTCGCGCAGGCTGGTCTGCACAAAGTGCTCGGCCTTGCCGTTGGTCTTGGGTGTGTAGGGGCGGGTGCGGATGTGGCGCACGCCTAGTTCCAGGCAGGCGCTCCTGAAGGCCTTGGAGACGTAGCCGCTGCCGTTGTCGGTCATCACCCGCTCGATCCTCACGCCCAAGCTGGCGTAGTAGGCCAAGGCATCGCGCAGGAACTCAGTGCAGCTCAAGCCCGCCTCGTCGGGCTTGATCGAGGCGAAGGACACACGCGAGTGATCGTCGATGGCCAAGTGCACCGCGTCCCAGCCGATGCCCCTGTTGCGATGCTGGCGCTCACCAGTGATGCGGTGGCCAATGCCTTGGATGCGGCCCAGTCGCTTGGTGTCGATGTGCAGCAACTCGCCTGGGCTGGCTCGCTCGTAGCGGTGCACGGGCTCGCGTGGTTGCAGTGAGCTCAATCGGCTCAGACCCAGCCGAGCCATGTGGCGCGCCACGGTGGCCAGGCTGCGCCCGGCCTCACAGGCAATGCGCCAAAGGGGTACACGCTCTCGGCGGCGCCGCTCGAACTGGCGCACCTGTTCGGGCGCGCAGCTCGCAGGGCTGCGCCGTGGCCTGGAGGTCCGATCGAGCAGTCCTGCCGGGCCTTCACTCTTGAAACGGGCCAGCCACTTGTAGCCGGTGCGCTCACTGACTCCGGCCGCTTCACTGGCCAGGGCCACCTTCCAACCCTCTTGCAAGACCCTGCTGACCAGCAAGGCTCGACCTCGCGCGGTCAATCGCGCATGCTTATGGCTGTTCATCCGTTCTCCTGTCCTGAGTTGTTGCGGCCTGGTAACCACAGCTTCCCAGTTCCGGGACGGATGAACAACCTATTGAGACTTCACACCTAGGCCGCGGCGCGCTCGGCCGCGACGCGCGCCACCAGTTGCCAGGCCAGCTCGGCCACCGGGGCCAGCACGCGCCGCGCCCGGCGCACCAGCAGGATGCGCCGCTCCACACGCGGCGACAGGGGCCGGGCCTGCAGCCCCGGCAGGCCGCTGGGCGGCAGGGCCAGCGTGGGCACCACCGACACGCCCAGACCGGCGTCCAGCATGCGGTAGATGGTGGTGACGTGGCCCACCTCCTGCGCCACCTGCGCCTGCACGCCGTGCGCGCGCAAGGCCTCGTCGATGAGCCGCCGGCTGCCCGAGGCGTGGTCCAGCAGCACCAGCGGCTCACCGGCCAGGTCGGCCCAGCGCACCACGCGCCGGCGGACCAGCCGGTGCCCGGACGGACCGACGAAGCAGAAGGGCTCCGACAGGATGGCCTCGGCGTGCAGGTCCTCGTGCGTTCCGGGGTCGATCACGACGCCGAAGTCCACCTCGCCCGACAGCACGCTGGCCAGCGCATCGTTCTGCATGCGGTCCAGCAGCACCAGGTCCAGGCCGGGGTGTTCGCGCTGGCAGCGCGCGATGCACTCGGGCAGCAGGTGGGCCGACAGTGTGGGGCTGCTGGCCACGCGCACGCGGCCCTGGCGCTGCGTGGCCAGGCCGCGCACGTCCAGCAGCACGGCGTCCAGCTCGTCCAGCGCCCGCTCCAGGCGGGCCGCCAGGCTGCGGCCAGCGGCGGTGAGCGCCACCTCGCGCGTGGTGCGGTCCAGCAGCTTGAGCCCCAGCTGGTGCTCCAGCTCGGTGACGCAGCGGCTCACGGCCGGCTGCGTCAGCCCCAGGTGCTCGCCGGCCTTGGTGAAGTTGCCATGCGCGGCCACGGCCTGGAACACCCGCAATTGGCGCAAGCTCACATTCATGATTCCGAATCATATATGGATCACACAAATTCATTTCTCTTTGGATGACCGCTCGGGTCCAATCACGCGCTTCACCGCCCACCACGCTGCCCGCGCTCTCCCATGGCCCGCTCCCGCCTGCTGCCCGACAACTTCACGCTCTACCTGATCGCCACCGTCATCCTGGCCAGCCTGTTCCCGGCCCAGGGGGTGTTCGCCGACGCGCTGGCCTGGGCCACCAAGGCGGCCGTGAGCCTGCTGTTCTTCCTGCACGGGGCCAAGCTCTCGCGCCCGGCCATCTGGGCCGGCATCGGGCACTGGCGGCTGCAGCTGATGGTGGTGGCCACCACCTTCGCCCTGTTCCCCCTCTTCGGCTGGGCGCTGGCGCCCGTGCTGCGCCCCTTGGTGACGCCGGACCTCTACACCGGGGTTCTTTACCTCTGCGCCCTGCCCGCCACCGTGCAATCGGCCATCGCTTTCGTCTCCATGGCGCGCGGCAACGTGCCGGCGGCGGTCTGCGCCGCCTCGGCCTCGACGCTGCTGGGCGTGTTCCTGACGCCCGTGGCCCTGAGCCTGATGCTCACGCAAGATGCCGCCATGGGCGATCCGCTGGAGGCCGTGGGCCGCATCAGCCTGCAGCTGCTGCTGCCCTTCGTCGTCGGCCACCTGATGCGCCCGTGGATCGCCGGCTTCCTGCAGCGCCGCGCCGTGGTCATGAAGGTGGTGGACCAGGGTTCCATCCTGCTGGTGGTCTACGCCGCCTTCAGCCACGCCGTCATCAACGGCCTGTGGTCGCAGCTGCCGCTGTCGGCGATGGCCGGCCTGCTGGCGGTGTGCGCGCTGCTGCTGGCCGTGGTGCTCGTGCTCACCGCCTGGGGCAGCCGCCGCCTGGGTTTTTCCAAGGAGGACGAAATCGCCATCGTCTTCTGCGGTTCGACCAAGAGCCTGATCACCGGCGTACCCATGGCCAACGTGCTGTTCTCCGCCAGCGTGGCCGGCGCGATCGTGCTGCCGCTGATGGTGTTCCACCAGATGCAACTCATGGTCTGCGCCGTGCTGGCACAGCGCTACGCACGCCGGGCCGATGCGCCGGCGGCCGAGGTGGCGGGCGCCGCGCCCGCGCTCAGGCGCTGAGGGCCGGCGCGCCGGCGTACTGGCCGGCCAGCACGCGCGCGGACCAGTCGCGGATCGGCCCGCCCAGTGCGTTGAAGGGGGTGTTGAACTGCGCCACGATGCTCACGTGGTTGTGGTCCATCAATTGCACGACCCGCGGCATGGGCCCCTTGTCCCGGTCCGCCACCACCGCCAGGCGCTGCGCCAGCGCGAGCGCATAGAAATCCAGCAAGGGGTTTTCGTACTGAGCCAGGGCGATGAAGGTGGGCGGTGCGTCGGCCCGCACTTGGCCCAGGGGTTCGCGCCCGGCGTACAGGGCCTCATCCTCGCCGTAGTAGGCGCGCACGCCGTGCGCGTTGGGGTTGTCGGCGCGGGTGTCGGCCACCACGCGCGGGCTCACCAGCACCAAGCCGGCCACGGGCAGGCCGCCGTCGGGGCGCACCCGCGCGTCCCAGAGCGCGCTGGCGCAATGGGCGCAGGCCGCGGAATGCCCCATCAGGAACAAGCGCGAGGGGTCGCCGCCCCAGCGCGCGGCATGCCGGACCACCCAGCGCAGGGCCTCGCGCACGTCCTCGGCGCCGCCCGGCCAGGGCGACTGGGGCGCCAGCCGGTACTCCACGTTGAACGCCAGGTAGCCATGGCGGGAGAATTCCGCCGGCACGTTGGCGTAGATCCAGGGCGTCTGCTCCTTGTCGCCGCGCACGAAGGCGCCGCCGTGCACGAACACCAGGATGGGCACGCCCGGCCCGCCGCCTGGTCGCTCGACCTGGGGGGCATAGACGTCGAGCACCTGCCGCGGGTCTTCGCCATACGGCAAATCCCGCGCCGTCGGGGCCAGCGCCGAGGCCTCCAGCAGCGGCGCCCAGGCCTCGAACATGGCGTCGCGGCCGGCCGTGATGTCCTGGTGCCAGCGCGGGCCCCAGTGCGCCAGGGCGTCGACGAGGAACGTGGGCAAGGCGGGGCTCATGCGATAAAGTCGTAGGATGAATTCAGGAGAGGCCATTATGTCGGGTTCATCGCCCTTTCCCGCCATCGCCCCGGGCGCGCGGCTGTCGGAGCGGGTCGCGGACACCCTGAGCGCGGAAATCCGTTCGGGCCGCCTGCGCCCCGGCGACAAGCTGCCGACCGAGCCCGAGCTGGCCGAGCAGTTCTCGGTCAGCCGCACCGTGGTCCGAGAGGCGGTCTCGCGCCTGAAATCCATCGGGCTGGTCGAGTCGCGCCAGGGCAGCGGGGTCTACGTGCTGGAGGCCAGCATCCCGCCCCTGAGCTTCGACGCCAGCTACGCGGTGTCCAAGGAGGCGGTGATCCAGATGGTGGAGGTGCGACGCGCCCTGGAGGCCGAGGTCGCCGGCCTGGCCGCTCAGCGCCGCACCGAGGCCGACGTGCAGGCCATCCGCGACGCCATCACCACGCTCGACCAGGCCGTGCAGGCCGGCGGCGACGGCGTGCGCGAGGACGTGGCCTTCCACCGGGCCATCGCCGAAGCGGCCAAGAACCCCTTCCTGCTGAGCACCCTGCAGTACCTCAGCCGCTTCCTGCACGGCGCCACGCGCGTGACCCGGGCCAACGAGGCGCGGCGCGGCGACTTCGCGCGCCAGGTGCGCGACGAGCACGAGGCCATCCTCGCCGCCATCGAGGACCAGGACTCGGCCGCCGCCCGCGCCGCCGCCTTCAACCACATGAACAACGCCATCCGCCGCATCGAAGAGGCCGACCCGGCCTTCTGGCGGCAGGAAGGCGCGGTGCTGGCGCGCGCCCTCATGGTGGACCAGGCGCCCAGCGCGCCGCGCTGAGTCCGGCCGCCCCCCACATAGGGATTTCCCGATGCCGATGGCCACGACCAAGTCATATGATGACCATATCACCGGATCAATCAAGTGACATGCGGCTCGAACACATAGACCACTTCACCCTGCGCGTGGCCGCGGCCCGCCTGCCCGAGCTGCTGGACTTCTACACGCGCGTGCTGGGCCTGCGCGAGGGCGATCGCCCGGCCTTCGACTTCCCCGGCCACTGGCTGTACGCGAAGGGCCAGGCCCTGGTGCACCTGGCGGGCAACGAGCCGGCCGGCGAGCCCGCCGCGTCCGATGCCCTGCCCACGGGCAAGTTCAACCACGTCTCGTTGCGCGCCACCGGCCTGAAGGCCACGCGCGAGCACCTGCAGGCGCAGGGCATGGACTGGCGCGAGGCGCCCGTGCCCGGTGTCCCTTTGCACCAGATCTTCCTGCTCGACCCCGTCGGTCTGAAGATCGAACTGACCTTCGATGCCGCCGAGCTGCATGAGGCCGGCCCTTCCACCAAAGCCCTGGCGTACTGATGTCCTATTTGCAACTCCAGAAAGTCGCCAAGCGCTTCGGCGATGTCCAGGTGGTCCAGGCGATGGACCTGAGCGCCGAGGCCGGCGAGTTCATCGTGCTGGTGGGCGCCTCGGGCTGCGGCAAGTCGACCACCCTGCGCATGATCGCCGGCCTGGAATCGCCCAGTTCGGGCCACATCGTGATCGACGGCCGCGACGTGACGGCGGCCACGCCCGCCGACCGCGACATCGCCATGGTGTTCCAGAACTACGCCCTGTACCCGCACATGAACGTGGCGCAGAACATGAGCTTCGCGCTCGAGCTGGCGCGCACGCCCAAGGCGGTGATCACCGAGCGCGTGCAGGCCGCGGCCCAGGTGCTCAACATCCAGCACCTGCTGGAGCGCAAGCCGCGCGAGCTCTCGGGCGGGCAGCGACAGCGCGTGGCCATGGGCCGCGCCATCGTGCGCGAACCCAAGGTCTTCCTGTTCGACGAGCCGCTGTCCAACCTGGACGCCAAGCTGCGCGGCCACATGCGCATCGAGATCGCGCTACTGCACCGCCGGCTCGGCAAGACCACGGTGTACGTCACGCACGACCAGGTCGAGGCGATGACGCTGGCCGACCGCATCGTGGTGATGGACCAGGGCCGCATCCAGCAGATGGGCAGCCCGGACGAGGTCTTCAACCGCCCGCTCAACCGCTTCGTCGCCGGCTTCATCGGCAGCCCGACCATGAACTTCCTGGACGCCGAGGTCCAGGACGGCGGCGGGCCCCTGCGATTCGTGGGCCGCGACTTCGCCTGCGAGGTGCCCGCCGCCATGGCGCCACACGCGCGGCGCTTCACCGGCCGCCCCGTGGTGCTGGGCGTTCGCCCGCAGGCCCTGCGCCTGGGCGCCAGCGAACACGGCCTGGGCCTGCGGCTGCAGGTCAAGGTCTGCGAGTACCTGGGCACGGAAAGCGTGCTCAGCGGCTCGCTGCCGGGCGAGGCCGGCGAACTCACCCTCAGCGCGCCGGGCAACCACACGGGCCTGATCAACCAGACCGTCGCGGTGCACGCGCCGCTCGACAGCCTCCATGCCTTCGAACCGGGCGAGCACGGCCGCTCGCTCGGCCTCTGATCCGATCCGCCCCACCCACAACAGGAGACACAGCATGAAACGCCGCCAACTGCTTCAAGGCGCCGCCGCGGGCGCCGCCCTGGGCCCCTGGGTGCACACCCTGGCCCAGGACCGCTACGCCAAGTACAAGGGCCAGACCATCGTCGTCAACTACCCGGCCCACCCGCACTACGACCAGGCCGAGAAGCTGTTCGCCGAGTTCACGGCCGAGACCGGCATCAAGGTCGAGCGCGACAAGATGCAGTACCTGCGCATGAAGGACAAGCAGGTGCTGGAGATGGGCAAGCGCGGCAACGGCGACTACGACGTGGTGGTCTACGTGGTGATGTGGAAGACCGAGTACGTCAAGAAGGACCTGCTGCAGCCCCTGGACGGCTACTTCGCCAACAGCGCCCTGGCCGATCCCGCCTGGGACCAGAAGGACATCATCGACCGCTACTGGGAGACGAACGCCCTGGTGGGTGGCCCCAAGATGTACCTGCCCGGCCCCGGCGCGCGGCCCTACGGCATTCCCTTCGGCGCCGAGACCGGCGTGCTGGCCTACCGCACCGACCTGTTCGCCAAGCACAAGCTCGCCGCGCCCAAGACCTACGACGAGCTGCTGGCCGCCTGCCGACTGATGAAGGACAAGGAAGGCATCGGCGGCCTGACCTCGCGCGGGCAGACCGGCCACCAGGTCACGGCCGCCTGGCTGCTGCACCTCACGCCCAATGGCGGCGAGGTGTTCGACAGCCAGTGGCGCGCGGCCTTCAACAACGCCCAGGGCGTGCGCGCCGCCGAGATCCTGAAGGAAATCGTGGACACCGGCCCCGCCGGCATTCCCAGCTACGGCTTTGGCGAAATGCAGAACGCCTTCCTGCAGGGCCAGGCCGCGATGTACCTCGACTCCGTGTCCATCTTCGGCCCGGCGCAGGACCCGGCCAAGAGCCGCGTCGCCGGCAAGATCGCCTACGCGGTGCACCCCAAGGGCAGCAAGCATTCGGCGCAGAGCGGCGGCTTCGCCATGGCCATCCCGAAGAACGCGCGCAACAAGGACGCCGCCTTCCTCTTCATGCAGTGGATGACCAGCAAGCAGGCCGACCTGAAGATCGCGCTGGCGGGCGGCAACATCAACCGCTGGAGCACGCTGGACAACGCCGACGTCGCCAAAAAGTACCCCATCGAGCTGCCGGCCCTGCGCGAGTCGCTCAAGATCGCCAACCCCGACTGGCGCCCGCTGATCCCCGAGTGGGACCACATCAGCCAGCAGATCCTCGGCCAGGCGCTGCCCGACGTGATCACCGGCGGCAAGCCGGCCAAGCAGGCGCTGGACGCGGTGGTGAAGGCCGCCGAGGACGTCGTCCGCCAGGGCGGCTGGCTCAAGGCCTGAGGACCGCGCCCCGATGCCTTCCGCCCGCCTGGCGCGCCTGACGCCGTACGTCTATATCCTGCCGGCCGTGCTGGTCATGCTGGCCGGGCTGGTGTACCCCATCCTGAGCGCCGTGCGGCTCGGCTTCTACGACTGGCCCCTGGGCACCGACTTCGACAGCGCACGCTTCGTCGGTTTCCAGGCCTTCGCCGAGATGCTGGCGTCCACGCAGGTGTGGACCTCCATGGGCATCACGGTCGCCTTCGTGCTGATCGCGGTGTCGGCCGAGCTGGTGCTGGGGATCGCGCTCGCGCTGTTCCTGGAAAAGCCCGTGCGCGGCATGCGCTTCTTCCGCACGGTCTTCGTGCTGCCCATGATGGTCGCGCCGATCTGCGTGGGCCTGATCTGGCGCTACCTGTTCGACGCCAACTTCGGCCCGATCAACCACCTGAGCGCCTGGCTGGGGCTGTCGCCCCAGGCCTGGCTGGCCGACCCGGTGCTGGCCTTCAGCGCCATGGTGATTACCGACATCTGGCAGTGGACGCCCTTCGTGCTCATCATGGTGCTGGCCGGCCTGCAAGGCCTGGACGAAAGCGTCATCGAGGCCGCCCGCATCGACGGCGCCAACGCCTGGCAGCAGATCGTTCGGGTCAAGCTGCCCATCCTCAAGCCCATCCTGATCGTGACGCTGCTGGCGCGCATGATCGACGGCTTCCGCGGCCTGGAGGTGATCTACGTCATGACCTTCGGTGGCCCGGGCCTGAGCACCGAACTGTTCTCGCTGCACATCTTCAAGGCGGCCTTCATCAGCCAGAAGCTGGGCTACTCCTCGGCCCTGTCCATCCTGCTGCTGGTCATTGTCTCGGCGCTGTCGCTCGCGATCCTGTTGATCTCCAACCCCCTCAAAGCCAAGGCCCGCCGATGAGCCATCCCACCTCGGTGCCGCGCGGCTCGCCGCTGCACTACCTGATGCTGGCGCTGCTGGCCACGGCCTGCCTGCTGCCGCTGGTCATCATGACCATGACCTCGCTCAAGACCGAGGCGCAGATCTTCGACACCCAGTGGTCCTGGCTGTTCGCGCCCACACTGGACAACTACCGCGCGGTGGTGGAGGAAAACCACATCGAGCGCTACATGCTCAACAGCCTGAAGGTCTCGCTGGCGGCCACGCTCATCACACTGATGCTGGGCACCATGTGCGCCTACGCCATGGCGCGCTTTCGCTTCCTCGGCCGCGAGCCGCTGAGCTACTCGACCCTGATCCTGCGCACGCTGCCACCCGCGGTGCTGGCCGTGCCGGTGTTCGTCATCTGGTCGGCCTGGGGCATCGGTGACACGCTGTCGGGCGTGGTTCTGGTGTACGTGGCGCTGAACCTGCCCTTCACCATCTGGCTGCTCTACGGCTTCATCGACCAGTTGCCGATCGAGCTGGAGGAAGCCGCTGCCATCGACGGCTGCGGCCCCTTCCGGGTGTTCTACAAGATCGTGCTGCCGCTGCTCAAGCCCGGCCTGGCCGCGGCCGCCATCTTCACCTTCCGCCTGGCCTGGAACGAATTCATCCTGGGCTTCATCCTGACGAACCGCATCACGCGCACCCTGCCCGCCTCCATCTCCAACTACATCACCGACACCGGCGTGGAGTGGGGAAAGATCATGGCCGCCGGCGTGCTGATCGCGCTGCCGCCGCTGATCTTCACCTTCGTCGCCGCCAAACAGATCATCACCGGCCTGACCGCAGGCGCGGTCAAGGGCTGAGCCCCGCCACCTTCGAGGACCCACCATGGACAAACAAGCACTGATCGACTCCTGGAACGACTACGTCGCACCTTCTCAGCCCTGCTCGCCCGACGACATGGCCCGGCGCGTGGCGCGCTGGGGCGCCATCCCCGCCAGCCCGCGCGCCTTCGTCGACACCTACGTCAAGGGCCATGAGCGCACGCTCTACAGCGTGATCGGCTCCGGCGTCACCGACGACCCCAACTTCAAGCCCAGCATCGCCGCGGCCGAGAACTTCCACGTCGACTACATCGTCGCGCCCAAGGGCTGCGGCGCGGCCCTGCACTGGCACGACAGCGAAGAGGTCTTCGTGGTGCAGGCCGGGCGCTGGGAGTTCGACTGGGTCGATGGCGCCACCGGCCAGACCCACACCGTCACCCTGGGGCCGCGCGACACCATCAGCGTGCCGCCCTTCGTGCACCGCGCCTTTCGCAGCCTGGACGGCGAGGACCCGGCCAGCGGCGGCATGCTGGTGTCCATCCTGGGCGGCAAGACGCCGGGCCGCGTGAAATGGGACGCCACGCTGGCCGAAAAAGCCAAGGCCGTTGGCGCCGGCTTCGACACCAACGGCATGGCCGCCCAGGCCAGCCACGGCTGAACGCGGGTCGCCCTGTCCATGGAACCGAAGAACCACGGACCGCTGGTGCTGGTGCACGGCGCCTGGCATGGCGGCTGGTGCTGGCGCGAGGTGGCCGACAAGCTCGAACGCCAGGGCCGCCGCTGCTACGCGCCCACGCTGAGCGGCCTGGCGCACCGCCGCGCCGGGCTGAGCCGGGAGACCAGCGCCGACACCCACGTGGACGACGTCGCCTCGCTGATCGAAGCGCTCGACCTGCGCGGCGTGACCCTGGTGCTGCACTCCTACGCCGGCCTGCTGGGCCCGGCCCTGCTGCACCGCCTGCGCGAGCGCCTGGTGGAGATCGCCTGGCTGGAAGCGGTGATCCCCTCGCCCGGCCAGCCCATGCTGGAGCTCACCACGCCCGAGGCCGCCGCGCGCTACGTGGCGCAGGCCGCCTCGCGCGGCGAAGGCTGGTGGATGCCCCCGCCCGACGTGGCGCAGTTCCAGCTGCCCTCGGACGAGATGGCGCAGGCCGTGGCCCGCCAGCTCACGCCGCAGCCGCTGCGCAGCTTCGCCGAACCCGTCACCGCGCCCCAGGCGGAGGTGCGCGGCTTCCCGGGCCGCTACCTGCTGGCCAGCGACCGCTCGCCGCAGCCCTACCTGCGCTATGCCGCCATCGCGCGCGAGGCCGGCTGGCCGGTCGCCGAGGCGCCCGGCGGCCACCTGATGATGCTGACGAACAGCGACGCCGTCGTCGATTTCCTGAGTTGAGTGTTGTGGAAGAAACCGATATGAGCCGAGTGGGAGTGGTGGGCCTGGGCGCCATGGGCCTGGGCATGGCGAAATCGCTGCGCCGGGCGGGCTTCGCGCCCCGGGTGTTCGACCTGCGCACGGACGTGGCGCAGGCCTTCGCCCGCGACGGCGGCCAGGCCTGCGCCAGCCTGGCCGAGCTGGGCGCGGGCAGCGAGGTGGTGGTCAGCGTGGTGGTCAACGCCGCGCAGACCGAGAGCGTGCTGTTCGGCGACGACGGCCTGGCCGCGGCCATGGCGCCCGGCAGCGTCTTCGTCATGTGCTCCACGGTGGACCCGGGCGTGTCCGTCGGCTTCGAGGAGCGGCTGGCGCGCCTGGGCATCCTCTACATCGACGCGCCGATCTCCGGCGGCGCGGCCAAGGCCGCCAGCGGCGAAATGACCATGATGACCGCCGCCCGGCCCGAGGCCTACGCCAAGGCCGAGGCCGTGCTCGAGGCCATGGCCGGCAAGGTCTACCGCCTGGGCGATCGCGCCGGCGCGGGCAGCAAGGTCAAGGTCATCAACCAGCTGCTGGCCGGGGTGCACATCGCCGCGGCGGCCGAGGCCATGGCCCTGGGCCTGCGCGAAGGCGTGGACCCGGCCGCGCTGTACGAGGTCATCACCCACAGCGCGGGCAACAGCTGGATGTTCGAGAACCGCATGGCCCACGTGCTCGCGGGCGACTACACCCCGCTGTCGGCGGTCGACATCTTCGTCAAGGACCTGGGCCTGGTGCTGGACATGGCCCGCGCCAGCAAGTTTCCGCTGCCGCTGTCGTCCACCGCGCACCAGATGTTCATGCAGGCCTCCACCGCCGGCTTCGCCAAGGAAGACGACAGCGCCGTGATCAAGATCTTCCCCGGCATCGAACTGCCGAGGCCCCTGGCATGAGCCTTTTGCTGGGCGCCATCGCCGACGACTTCACGGGCGCCACCGACCTGGCGAACAACCTGGTGCGCGCCGGCATGCGGGTGGTGCAGACCATCGGCGTGCCGCGCGA
>NZ_MKSS01000373.1:0-50124 GCF_001897365.1 Hydrogenophaga sp. 70-12 | reverse complement strand
ATCGACGCGGTGGTGGTCGCGCTCAAGTCGCGCACCGTCCCGGCGGCCGAGGCCGTCGAGCAATCGCTGGCCGCCTGGCACTGGCTGCGCGGGCAGGGCGCGCGCCAGATCTACTTCAAGTACTGCTCGACCTTCGACAGCACACCCGCCGGCAACATCGGCCCGGTGACCGAGGCGCTCATGGACGCCATGGGCATCGACTTCACCATCGCCACGCCGGCCTTCCCGGACAACGGCCGCACCGTCTTCAAGGGCCACCTGTTCGTGGGCGACGTGCCGCTCAACGAAAGCGGCATGAAGGACCACCCGCTCACGCCCATGACCGACGCCAACCTGGTGCGCGTGCTGCAGGCCCAGTGCCGCCGCCGCGTGGGGCTGATCGACTACCGCGTGGTGGCCGCGGGCGCCGCGGCGGTGCGCGAACGCATCCAGGCGCTGCGGCAGCAGGGCGTGGGCATCGCCGTGGTCGACGCCCTGTCCAACGACGACCTGCTGCGCCTGGGCCCGGCCCTGGCCGACCTGCCCCTGCTCACGGCCGGCTCCGGCGTGGCCATCGCGCTGCCGGCCAACGCCGGCCTGGCGCCCTCGGCACGGGCCAGCGCGCTGCCACCGGTGGCGGGCGCGCAGGCCATTGTCTCGGGCAGCTGCTCGCTGGCCACCAACCAGCAGGTGGCGCACTTCATCGCCAGCGGCCGGCCGGCGTTCCAGCTCGACCCGCTGCGCATCGCCGCCGGCGAGGACGTGGTCGCCGAGGCCCTGGCCTGGGCGGCGCCGCACCTGGCCGGCGGGCCCGTGCTGCTGTACTCCACCGCGCCGCCGCAGGCGGTCAGCGCCGCGCAGACCCAACTGGGCGGCGCGCAGGCGGGCGAACTGGTCGAGCGCTGCATCGCCGCCATCGCCAGCGGCCTGGTGCGGGCCGGCGTGCGCCGGCTCATCGTGGCCGGTGGCGAGACCTCGGGCGCCTGCGTGCAGGCGCTGGGCATCGCCCGGCTGCAGATCGGCCCGCAGATCGACCCCGGCGTGCCCTGGTGCCACGCCACGGCCGCCGCCGCGGCTGGCGCGCCGCTCTGGCTGGCGCTCAAATCGGGCAATTTCGGCGGCGAGGACTTCTTCACCCGGGCCTTCTCGCTGACCACCCCGACCCCCGACGGCGCGCACCGCCCCGCGGCCGCGCACTGACCACCGGACCCCTGCCATGCCCCGTTTTGCCGCCAACCTGTCGATGCTCTACCCCGAGCTCGACTTCCTGGACCGTTTCGAGGCCGCCGCGCGCGACGGCTTCGAGGCCGTCGAATTCCTCTTCCCCTACGCCTACCCGGCGCACGAGCTCGCCGCCCGCCTCCAGGCCAATGGCCTGCGCCAGGTGCTGTTCAACCTGCCACCCGGCCAATGGGACGCCGGCGAGCGCGGCCTGGCCGCCCTGCCCGGCCGCGAGGCCGAGTTCCGCGAGGCGGTCCAACTGGCCCTGCGCTACGCCGACGCCCTGGACTGCCCCCGCCTGCACGCCATGGCCGGCCTGGTGTCCCCGGGCCTGCGGCGCGAGGACATGCAGGCCACCTACCTGGGCAACCTGCGCTGGGCCGCCGAACAGGCCGCCCGCGCCGGGCGCGACATCCTCATCGAGCCGATCAACCCGCGCGACATCCCCGGCTTCTTCCTCAACCGGCAGGACCACGCGCACCAGGTCCTCGACGCGGTCGGCGCGCCCAACCTGAAGGTGCAGATGGACCTGTACCACTGCCAGATCGTCGAGGGCGACGTCGCCACCAAGCTGCGGCAGTACCTGCCCACGGGGCGCGTCGGTCACCTGCAGATCGCCGGCGTGCCGCAGCGCCACGAGCCCGACCTGGGCGAGCTGAACCACCCCTACCTGTTCGGCGTGATCGACGAGCTCATGGCCGCCGGCCAGTGGGACGGCTGGATCGGCTGCGAGTACCGCCCCAGCCGCGGCGCGGTGCCCGGGGGCACCTCGGCCGGACTGGGCTGGCTGCGCGCCGCCCAGGCCGCAGCCGCCTGACGCCGCTCCCCCGCGCCTCAGCCCACCGGGCTGTCCACCACCACCTGGCGCTGCTCGCCCAGGCCGCGCCCGCCCAGGGTCATCACGTCGCCCGCCTTCAGGTACAGCGGCGGCTGGTGGCCCATGCCCACGCCGGGCGGCGTGCCGGTGGCGATCACGTCGCCCGGCTGCAGGGCCATGAAGCGGCTCAGGTAGCTCACCAGCGTGGCCACGCCGAACACCATGGTGCGCGTGCTGCCGTTCTGGCGGCGCTGGCCATTCACCTCCAGCCACAGCGCCACGTCCTGTGGATCGCCCAGCTCGTCGGGCGTCACCAGCCAGGGGCCCAGGGGGCAGTGCGTGGGGTAGCTCTTGCCTTTGACCCACTGGCCTTCATATTCGATCTGGTGGGCGCGCTCGGACACGTCGTTGAGCAGGCAATAGCCGGCCACGTGCGACAGGGCCTGGTCCTCGCCCACGTGGAAGGCGCGCTGGCCGATCACCACGCCCAGCTCCACCTCCCAGTCGAGCTTGCGCGAGCCCGGCGGCAGCCAGACCTCGTCGTTCGGCCCGTTGATGGCACTGACGTGCTTGTTGAACACGATGGGCTGGCCCGGCACCTTCAGGCCGGCCTCGGCGGCGTGGTCGGCGTAGTTCAGGCCGATGCCGATGACGTTGCCGACCTGGCCCACGCAGGGGCCCAGGCGGGTGCCGCTGGGCACGGGCGGCAACGTCAAGGGGTCGAGCGCGGCCAGGCGCGCCATAGAATCCGGGCCCAGCGTGGCCGGCGCGATGTCGGCCAGCACCCCGGAGAGGTCACGCGGCGTGCCGCTGGCGTCGATCAGACCGGGTTGTTCGGCGCCGGGCAGGCCGTGGCGGATCAGTTTCATGCTGGGCTTCGGTGGTGGTGAAAACCGCCGATTCTGCCGCCTGGGGCCACCCGGTCCCGGCCGGGCCTTGAAATCCGCCGCGGCGGCCCCAGCTGCCCGACTTGTCGGGCAAACCGCCCACCACAACCGCCCCCGTTTCACCTTATCCACAGACTCGCCACGATGAGCCAGACGCCCCCCAACGCCCCGCCACCCCAGGACAACAGCGCGCCCTTGAGCCCCGAAGAGGCCGAAGCCGCCCGGGCGGCCAGCGAGGCCGAGGCCCAGGCCGCCCAGCAGGCCGAACTGGCCACCCTGAAGGCCCAGAACACCGACCTGGCCGACCAGTACCTGCGCGCCAAGGCCGAGGCCGAAAACGCCCGCCGCCGCGCCGAAGAGGAAATGTCCAAGGCCCGCAAGTTCGCGGTGGAGAGCTTCGCCGAGAGCCTGCTGGCCGTGGCCGACAGCCTGGAGGCCGGCCTGGCCGTGCAGGAGGCCACGCGCGAACAGCTGCGCGAGGGCACCGAGGCCACGCTCAAACAGCTGCTGAGCGCGCTGGAGCGCCACAAGGTCGTGCAGATCGCGCCGCCCGCCGGCACCAAATTCGACCCCCACCAGCACCAGGCCATCAGCATGGTGCCGGCCGAGCAGGAACCCAACACCGTGGTGACCGTGCTCCAGAAGGGCTACCTCATCGCCGAGCGGGTGCTGCGCCCGGCCCTGGTCACGGTGTCCGCCCCCAAGTAAGGGCTGCCAAGGGACTTGTGCACACGCCCTCCCCTTGAATTCCCCCGGCTTATCCACACTTCTTCAACAGCTTTAACCACATCCTCGGAGTCACTCACATGGGACGCATCATCGGCATCGACCTCGGCACCACGAACTCGTGCGTGTCCGTCATGGAAGGCAACAACACCAAGGTGATCGAGAACAGCGAGGGTGCGCGCACCACGCCGTCGATCGTGGCCTACCAGGAAGACGGCGAGGTGCTGGTCGGCGCCTCGGCCAAGCGCCAGGCCGTCACCAACCCCAAGAACACGCTGTACGCGATCAAGCGACTGATCGGCCGCAAGTTCAGTGAGAAGGAAGTCCAGAAGGACATCGACCTCATGCCCTACTCCATCGTGGCCGCCGACAACGGCGACGCCTGGGTGGAGGTGCGCGGCAAGAAGATCTCGGCCCAGCAGGTCTCGGCCGACATCCTGCGCAAGATGAAGAAAACCGCCGAGGACTACCTGGGCGAGCCCGTGACCGAGGCCGTCATCACCGTGCCCGCGTACTTCAACGACGCGCAGCGCCAGGCCACCAAAGACGCCGGGCGCATCGCCGGCCTCGACGTCAAGCGCATCATCAACGAGCCCACCGCCGCGGCCCTGGCCTTCGGCCTGGACAAGCAGGACAAGGGCGACCGCAAGATCGCCGTGTACGACCTCGGCGGCGGCACCTTCGACGTGTCCATCATCGAGATCGCCGACGTCGACGGCGAGAAGCAGTTCGAAGTGCTGTCCACCAACGGTGACACCTTCCTGGGCGGCGAAGACTTCGACCAGCGCATCATCGACTACATCATTTCCGAGTTCAAAAAGGACCAGGGCGTCGACCTCAGCAAGGACGTGCTGGCCCTGCAGCGCCTGAAGGAAGCGGCCGAGAAGGCCAAGATCGAGCTGTCGTCCTCGGCCGCCACCGACATCAACCTGCCCTACATCACGGCCGATGCCTCGGGTCCCAAGCACCTGAACATCAAGCTCACGCGCGCCAAGCTCGAGGCCCTGGTGGAAGAACTGATCGAGCGCACCATCGCGCCCTGCCGCACCGCCATCAAGGACGCCGGCGTGAGCGTGGGCGACATCCACGACGTGATCCTGGTCGGCGGCATGACCCGCATGCCCAAGGTACAGGAGAAGGTCAAGGAGTTCTTCGGCAAGGAGCCGCGCAAGGACGTCAACCCCGACGAGGCCGTGGCCGTCGGCGCCGCCATCCAGGGCCAGGTGCTCTCGGGTGACCGCAAGGACGTGCTGCTGCTGGACGTGACCCCGCTGTCGCTCGGCATCGAGACCATGGGCGGCGTCATGACCAAGATGATCGCCAAGAACACCACCATCCCGACCAAGTTCTCGCAGGTGTTCTCCACCGCGGACGACAACCAGCCGGCCGTGACCATCAAGGTGTTCCAGGGCGAGCGCGAGATCGCCGCCGGCAACAAGCTGCTGGGTGAGTTCAACCTGGAAGGCATTCCCGCCGCGCCGCGCGGCCTGCCGCAGATCGAGGTGACCTTCGACATCGACGCCAACGGCATCCTGCACGTGGGCGCCAAGGACAAGGGCACCGGCAAGGAAAACAAGATCACCATCAAGGCGAACTCGGGCCTGTCCGAAGCCGAGATCCAGCAGATGGTGAAGGACGCCGAACTCAACGCGGCCGAGGACAAGAAAAAGGTCGAGCTCGTGCAGGCGCGCAACCAGGCCGAGGCCATGGTGCACAGCGTGAAGAAGAGCTTGAGCGAGCACGGCGACAAGCTGGAGGCGGGCGAGAAGTCGGCCATCGAGGACGCGATCAAGTCCCTGGAAGAAGCCGCCAAGGGCGAGGACAAGGACGCGATCGAGGCCAAGACCACCGAGCTCATGACCGCCAGCCAGAAGCTGGGCGAGAAGGTCTACGCCGCGCAGCAGGCCGAACAGGCCGGTGCCGAGGCGGGGGCCGCCGACGCCCAGCCGCAGCAAGCGTCCAAGGCGGCCGACGACGACGTCGTCGACGCCGAGGTGAAGGAAGTCAAGAAGGGCTGATCGCGCCGCGACGTCCGCCACACCGCCGCGTCCGGGCAACCTGACGCGGCGTTCGTGTTCAAACACCAGCCAGAGAAACCATGGCCAAACGCGACTTTTACGAAGTGCTCGGCGTGCCGAAGAACGCCTCCGACGAGGAGATCAAGAAGGCGTACCGCAAGCTCGCGATGAAGTACCACCCCGACCGCAACCAGGGCGATGCGGCCAAGGGTGCCGAAGAGAAATTCAAAGAGGCCAAGGAGGCCTACGAGATGCTCTCCGACGCGCAGAAGAAGGCCGCCTACGACCAGTACGGCCACGCCGGCGTGGACCCGAACATGCGCGGCGGCCCGGGCGGCGCCGAAGGCTTCGGCGGCTTCGGTGACGCCTTCGGCGACATTTTTGGCGACATCTTCGGCGGCGCGCGCCGCGGCGCGGGCGGCGGGCGGCAGGTGTACCGCGGCGCGGACCTGTCCTACGCCATGGAGATCACGCTGGAGGAAGCCGCCAACGGCAAGGAAACGCAGATCCGCATCCCCAGCTGGGACGACTGCGACACCTGCCACGGCAGCGGCGCCAAGCCCGGCACCAGCGCCAAGACCTGCGGCACCTGCCACGGCCAGGGCGTGGTGCAGATGCGCCAGGGCTTCTTCAGCGTGCAGCAGACCTGCCCCACCTGCCAGGGCCGCGGCAAGGTCATTCCCGAGCCCTGCACCACCTGCCACGGCCAGGGCAAGATCAAGCGCCAGAAGACGCTGGAGATCAAGATCCCGGCCGGCATCGACGACGGCCAGCGCATCCGCTCCACCGGCAACGGCGAGCCCGGCCAGAACGGCGGCCCGGCGGGCGACCTCTATATCGAGATCCGCCTGCGCAAGCACGACATCTTCGAGCGCGACGGCGACGACCTGCACTGCCAGGTGCCGGTGAGCATGACCACCGCCGCCCTGGGCGGCGAGATCGACGTGCCCACGCTGCAGGGCAAGGCCACCATCGACCTGCCCGAGGGCACGCAGAGCGGCAAGACCTTCCGCCTGCGCGGCAAGGGCATCAAGGGCGTGCGCTCCAGCTACCCGGGCGACCTGTACTGCCACGTGGCGGTGGAAACGCCGGTCAAGCTCACCGAGCACCAGCGCAAGCTGCTCAAGGAACTGGACGAGTCCTTCAAAAAAGGCGGCCACAAGCACAGCCCGAACGACAAGGGCTGGTTCGAGAAGGCGAAGGACTTCTTCAGCTGAGCCAGACGCTCCCCCCAAAAAAAAGCGACGCCACGGCGTCGCTTTTTTTTGGGGCCATTCGCGCTCCCTCGGTGCCTGGCGCGTGCGCCGCCAGCGGTGCCCCTATCGCCACCATAAGCAGCATCGATTGGCCTTATTTGATCGTTTTTGACAAGCTATGGGTCAACATCGATCGCAGCCCAAGCATGTCTACCCTCCTCCGCCAGATCCCACCCGCCTGGGCCCAGCTCCAGCGGCTGGAGTGGCCCGTGCCAGCCCACGCCCTGCGCAAGGCCTTGCTGGCGCTGGCCGCGGGCGTGCTGGTGATGGCGGGCATCGCCGCCGGCTCCACCTTCTGGGCGCCCACCCGCGCCTGGTGGCTGGCCGTGGAAGGCGGCAGCGCCCTCGTCGCGGGCGTGCAGGCCTCGCTGCTGGCGGCCATCGCCACCGCCGTGGGCGCCTTGCCGGTGTTCGTGGTGCAGCGGGTGAGCAAGCGGCAGGAGTCGGCCTTCATGGCGTTCTCGGCCGGGGTGATGCTGGCGGCCGCCGTGTTCGCGCTGCTGCTGCCCTCGCTGGAGGCCAGCCGCGCCCTGGTAGGCGAGGGCGGCGCCAGCGCCCTGCTCTCGGGCGCCGGACTGGCGCTGGGCATGGGGCTGATGCTGGCCATCGACCGCGCCCTGCCGCACGAACACGCCGTGCTGCCGCCGGCCGCGCACACCCACACCAGCGCCTGGCTGCCGCGCGAGCCGGCCGCGCAGCGCGCCTGGCTGATGGTGCTGGCGCTGATGATCCACAACCTGCCCGAAGGCCTGGCCGTGGGCGCGGCCTATGCCGGCCCGTCGGGCGAGGACGCGGTGCACGACGGCGCCGCCGTCGCCCTGGCCATCGGACTGCAGAACATGCCCGAGGGCCTGATCGTGGCCATGGCCCTGCGCACCCTGGGCCTGGGCGCCGGACGGGCCTGGGGCGTGGCCGCCCTCACCGGCCTGGCCGAGCCCCTGGGCGCCCTGCTGGGCGTGGTGGTGCTGGGCAGCGCCCCGGTGTTCTACCCGCTGGGCCTCGCCCTGGCGGCCGGCGCCATGATCTTCGTGGTGAGCCACGAGATCATCCCGGAGACGCACCGCGACGGCTTCGAAGGCGCGGCCAGCGCCACGCTGCTGGCGGGCTTCATCTTCATGGTCTGGCTGGACAGCGCCCTGGCCTGAACGGGCCGTGCCCGCGCGCACGGCTAAGATGCTCCGCATGGGCGTCAGCATCCGTTTCCTCGGCGGCACCGGTACCGTCACCGGCTCCAAGTACCTCATCGACTACGGTGGCCAGCGGCTGCTGGTGGACTGCGGCCTGTTCCAGGGCTACAAGCAGCTGCGCCTGCGCAACCGCGAGCCGTTGCCCGTGGCGCCCGACCAGATCGGCGCGGTTCTGTTCACGCACGCGCACATCGACCACAGCGGCTACTTTCCGCTGCTGGCGCGCGAGGGCTTCACGGGCCGCGCCTGGTGCACGCCCGCCACGCGCGACCTGCTGCACGTGATGCTGCCCGACAGCGGCCACCTGCAGGAAGAAGAGGCCGAGTACGCCAACCGCAAGGGCTTCGGCAAGCACCAGCCCGCCCTGCCCCTCTACACCGTGGAAGACGCGCGCCGTAGCCTCAAGCGCCTGCACACCGCGCGCCTGCACGAGCGCTTCGAGCCGCTGCCCGGCTGGAGCGCGAGCTTCAGCGGCGCCGGCCACATCCTCGGCGCGGCCAGCGTGCTGCTGGAAGTGGGGGGGCGGCGTCTGCTGTTCTCGGGCGACCTGGGCCGCCCGGACGACGCGCTCATGCTGCCGCCCGAGCCACCGCCCGCGGCCGACGTGGTGCTGTGCGAGTCCACCTACGGCAACCGCCTGCACCCCAAGGAGGACCTGCTCGCCGAACTGGGCGCCGCGCTGTCTCGCGCCGCCGCGCGCGGCGGCACGGTGGTGGTGCCGGTGTTCGCGGTGGGCCGCGCGCAGGCCGTGCTGCTGGCCATCGCGCGGCTCAAGGCGCGGGGCGAGCTGCCGCGCGCCCTGCCCGTGTACCTGGACAGCCCCATGGCCGTGGCGACCACCGAGCTGTACGAACGCCACCTGGGCCAACACCGCCTCGACGCCGCCCAGTGCCGCGAGATGGAGCGCACCGCGCAAATGGTCACCAGCGTGGAAGAGTCCAAGGCCATCGCGCAGCGGCATGGGCCCAAGGTCATCCTGTCGGCCAGTGGCATGGCCACGGGCGGGCGCGTGCTGCACCACCTCACGCACCACCTCGGCGACCACCGGGCCATGGTCGTGCTGGCGGGCTACCAGGCGCCGGGCACGCGCGGCGCGCAACTGGCCGCCGGCCAGGCCAGCCTGCGCATCTTCGGCCAGCAATGGCCCGTTCGCGCCGAGGTGGTGCAACTCACCGCCGGATCGGCGCACGCCGACGCCGAGCAGCTCATGGCCTGGCTGCGCGGCCTGCCCAAGGCGCCGCGGCGCACCTTCGTCACCCACGGCGACATGGACGCCGCCGACGCGCTGCGCCTGCGCATCGAAAACGAACTGGGCTGGCCCGCGCTGGTGCCGGAGCACGGCAGCACCTGGCCCGCCTGAACCGGCCCGCCCCGCGGCGGTCCGGCCTGAACTTTTCCGCCCCCGGGCGACCCCATGGCCATGCAACGACTCACCACCCTCTGCCTCGCGGCCACGCTCGCCGCTCCCGCCCTCGCCCAGGACGCCAGCTTCCAGCAGTGCCTGGACGGCCTGCGCCCCACGGCCCGTGCCAACGGCGTCAACGAGACCACCTTCCGCGCCCACACCGACAGCCTGCAACCGCTGATGTCGGTCATCGGCAACCTGGACGCGCAGCCCGAATTCAAGACCCCGATCTGGGACTACCTCACCGTGCTGGTCGACCCGCAGCGCGTGGAAGAAGGCGCGCAGCGGCTGCAGCAGAACGCCGAGCTGCTGCAGCGCGTGCAGCAGCGCTTCGGCGTGGACCCGGCCACGGTGGTGGCCGTGTGGGGCGTGGAGAGCAACTACGGCCAGGGCTTCGGCAAGACGCCCATCGTGCAGTCGCTGGCCACGCTGTCGTGCTACGGCCGGCGCCAGGCCTACTTCCGCACCGAGTTCTACTCCGCGCTGCGCCTGCTGCAGGCCGGGCACTTCCCGCCCGAACGGCTGCAGGGCTCCTGGGCCGGCGCCTTCGGCCACACGCAGTTCATGCCCAGCACCTATGAGCGCCTGGCGGTGGACTTCGACGGCGACGGCCGCGCCGACCTCATCGACAGCGTGCCCGACGCGCTCGCCTCCACCGCCAACTTCCTGCAGCGCGCGGGCTGGCGCCAGGAACTGCCCTGGGGCTTCGAGGTGAAGCTGCCCGAGGGCTTTTCCGTGCTCGGCGAAGGCCGGCGCACCAAGCGCCCCGGCAGCGAATGGACCGCGCGCGGCGTCCAGCGCGTCGACGGCACGCCGGTGCCGGCGGACATGAGCCTGGGCCTGCTGGCGCCGGCCGGTGCGCAGGGCCCGGCCTTCCTCGTCACGCGCAACTTCGACGCCATCTACAGCTACAACGCCGCCGAAAGCTATGGCTTGGCCATCGCCCACCTGGCCGACCGTCTGCGCGGCGGCGGGCCGTTCGTGACGCCCTGGCCCACCGACGACCTGGGCCTCACGCGCGCCGAACGCCGCGAGCTGCAGACCCTGCTGCTCGCGCGCGGCCACGACATCGGCGAGGTCGACGGTCTGCTCGGCGAGAAGACCCGCAGCGCCGTGCGCGCCGAGCAGACGCGCCTGGGCTGGGAAGCCAATGGCCGCGCCGGTCAGAAGCTGCTGAAGGCGCTGCGCGGGGGCTGAGGCGGCGCGCCGGCGTCAGGCGCCACCGCCCGAGCGCGCCAGCGCGCGCGCCACGCGCTCGTTCGCCTGGCGCAGCAGCGCCTTGAGCGTGGGCGGCTCCAGCACCTCGAACTCCACGTCCAGCGCCAGCAGCCAGTAGGCCAGCGACTCCAGGTGGTTCGCGCCGCTGTGCATCACGCAGCGCTCGCCGTCGAGGGCCTCCAGCCGCGCCACCGTGGGCGGAATCTGCCGGGCCATCGCCTCCAGCGACTGGTGCAGCACCACGCGGGCCTGCTCGGTGTAGGCCGAAACCCCGATCGAGCGCGACACGTAGGCGCGCAAGTCGCCGCCCTCGGGGCCCGCGCGCGGCGCGAAGTGCGCGCCCAGGGCGGGCGCGCCGTCGATGCGGTCCAGGCGGAAAGTGCGCCAGTCATCGCGCGCCAGGTCCCAGGCCACCAGGTACCAGCGGCTGCCGGTGTGCACCAGGCCCTGCGGCTCCACCGTGCGCGCCGTGTCCTGGCCACGGCTGTCGCGGTAGGCGAAGGCCAGGCGCAGCTGGTCGCGGCAGGCCACGGCCAGGCTGGCCAGCGCACCCGCGTCCACCGTGGGGCGCAGGCTCGCCAGCGGCAGGATGGCCGAGCGCAGGGCATCGACGCGCCGGCGCAGGCGCGCGGGCATCACCTGTTCCAGCTTCACCAGGGCGCGCAGCGAGCCCTCCTCCACCCCACTCACGGTGCCGGCGGCCGCGGTCTGCAGGGCGATGGCCACGGCCTGCGCCTCCTCGTCGTCCAGCAGCAGCGGTGGCAGGGCCTGCCCGGCCCGAAAAGCGTAGCCGCCGGCCACGCCGCTGCTGGCGTGGATGGGGTAGCCCAGCTCACGCAGGCGATCGATGTCGCGGCGCAGCGTTCGCGGGTGCACGCCCAGGCGCTCGGCCAGTTCGGCGCCCGCCCAGTGGCGGCGCGCCTGCAGCAAGGAGAGCACCCGCAGCAGCCGGGAAGAGGAACTGAGCATGGGTCGCACTCTATCTCTGATCGAGGGCGGAATCTGTCCGCAATGGCTGCGACAGTTCGCGGCACGGATCGGCGCGGTGCCGGACCGGTTTCACCCCCATTCATTCAGGAGCACGCCATGTCCATCGTTCTCTACTGGCACCCCATGTCCAGCGCCACGCCCATCGCCTGCGCCCTCGCCGAACTGGGCCTGCCGCACGAACGCGTGAAGGTCGACATCACCACCGGCGAGCAGCGCCGCCCCGCGTTCCTGGCGCTCAACCCCAATGGCAAGGTGCCCACCCTGACGGTGGACGGCGCCCCCATGTTCGAGGCCCTGGCCATGGAGCTGTGGCTGGGCGAACGCCACGGCGTGGAGCGCGGCCTGTGGCCGGCGCCCGGCACGCCCGCGCAGCTGCAGGCCTTTTCCTGGTGCACCTGGGCCTACGTCACCTACGGCGCGCAGCTGGTGCGCCTGCAGGCCGCGCGCGACATGGGCACACCCGACGATGCGCACGGCCGCGCGGGCCGCGAGGGCATGGACCAGCTGCTGGCCCTGCTCGACGCGCACCTGGCGAAGCGGCCCTGGATGCTGGGCGAGGCCTACTCGCTGGTGGACCTGTCGGTGGGTTCGGTGATCGGCTACAGCGCCTACATCGGCGCGCCGGTGGACCAGCACCCCCACGTACTGGCCTGGCTGGCGCGGGTGCAGGCGCGCCCGGCGATGCGGATCGACGCCTGATCGAGCCGCTCAGCGGCGCGCGCTCAGAGCCCGCGCCGCGCCAGCCCGACCAGCGCCCACGCGGTGAGGATCAACGCCAGCAGCGAGCCCCAGTTCAGCCAGTCCCAGCCGCCGCTGGTGGCCAGTGCGCCCGACGCCAGGGAAGTCGCGGCCATGACGGCAAACACGCAGAAGTTCATGGCCGCCTCGGCCCGGTCCCGCTCCTCGGGACGGTAGTACCGCATGACCAGGCTGGTGCTGCCGGTGAAGAGGAAGTTCCAGCCCAGGCCCAGCAGGGCCATGGCCCACAGGAAATGCATGACCGATTGCCCCGACAGCGCCACCCCCACACAGGCGAGGTTGATCGCCACGCCCAGGCCCATGATGGGCAGCACGCCCATGCGCTTGATCAGGTGCCCGGTGACGAAACCCGGTGCGAACATGCCCACCACATGCCACTGCAGCACCTCGGCCGTGGCGGTGAAGTCGTGGCCGCAGACCTGCATCGCCAGGGGCGTGGCGGCCATCAGCAGGTTCATCACGCCGTAGCTCACCGAGGCGCACAAGGCGGCCACGGCAAAGCCCGGCTGCGCCAGCAAGCGTGCGACCGTGCGCGAAGACGCCGCGCCGCAAGCCCCCTCCTCCTGCGGCCTCTGCGGAAACCGCACACGGCTCATGCACGCAAGGCCCAGCAGCGCCACCCCCATCAGCGCCACGTAGACGCCCAGGAACGGCGTGGCGAACCAGCCCCTGGCATGGCTGGCCAGCGCCGGCCCCAGCACCGCGCCCAACAGCCCGCCGGCCAGCACCAGGGAGATCGCGCGCTCCCGCTGCGACGCGCCCACCAGTTCGGCCGCGGCGAACCGATAGAGCTGGCCATTGGCGTTGTAGTAGCCCGCGATCACGGTCGAGGCACACAGCAGGACGAACTGCTGCGCATAGGCGGCCACCGCGCACAGCGCCGCCGACAGCAGCGCCACCAACAGACCCAGCTGAAACGCGGTGTGCCGCCCCCAGCGCCGCTGCGCCGTCGCCACCAGCGGCGTGGCCAAGGCACCCCCCACCACGTAGCCCATCACCGGCAAGGTGGCCATCCACGGCCAGGGCGCCAGGGCCAGCCCCACCAGCCCATTGACCGCGATGAAGACCACGTTGTTGGTGAGCAGCAGGCCCTGGCACAGGGCCAGCCAGGCGACGGATCGGTTCACGTCTTCTCAGCGCCAGCGCCGCTGCACGAAGGCAATAACCTCGCCCATGAGGCCCCGGCGGAAACTCAGCACGCAGACCAGGAAGATCAAGCCCATCACCATGGACACCGATTCGCCCAGCGTGCCGAACCAGTCGACCGAGCTCAGGCGCGCCAGCCACTGGCCCAGCTCGCCGATGCGGTTTTCCAGCCATACCACGATGGCGGCACCCGCCAGCGGGCCGGACAGCGTGCCCAGCCCGCCGACCAGGCTCATCAGGATGACCTGGCCCGAGGTGCTCCAGTGCACGTCACTGAGCGAGGCAAACCCAAGCACCAGGGTCTTGAGCGAACCCGCCAGGCCCGAGAGCGCGGCCGAGATCACGAAGGCCAGCAGCTTGAAGCGCTGCGTGTCGTAGCCCAGCGAAAGAGCGCGCGCCTCGTTCTCCTTGATGCCCTTGAGCACCTGGCCGAAAGGCGAGCGCGTGGTGCGCACGATCAACAGGAAGCCCAGCACACAGACCACCAGCGTGAAGTAGTACATGGCCAGTTCGCTGCGCAGATCGATCAGGCCGAACAGCCGGCCGCGCGGCACGCCCTGCAGGCCATCCTCGCCCCCGGTGAACTTCAGTTGCACGGCCAGGAAGAACACCATCTGCGCGAAGGCCAGCGTGATCATCGCGAAGTAGATGCCCTGGCGGCGGATGGCCAGCAGGCCGAACAGCCAACCCAGCGCGGCGCCGGTGAGCGTGCCCACCAGCAGCCCGAGTTCCGGCGTCAGGCCCCAGACCTTCATGACGTGCCCGGCCACATAGGCCGAGCCGCCCAGGAAGGCCGCGTGGCCGAAGGACAGCAGGCCGGTGTAGCCCAGCAGCAGGTTGAAGGCGCTGGCGAACAGCGCGAAGCACAGCAGCTTCATGACGAAGACCGGGTAGGCGCCCAGAAAGGGCGCCAGCACCAGGCCCAGCAACAGCAAGAGGTACAGCGAGAGGGACAGCCGGCGGTTCATGGAAAGTCTCCTCAGCTGTCTTTGCCGAACAGGCCGGCGGGCCGCACCAGCAGCACGATGGCCATGATCACGAACACCACGGTGGACGAGGCCTCGGGGTAGAACACCTTGGTGAGCCCTTCGATCACGCCCAGCCCCAGACCGGTGAGGATGGAGCCCAGGATGGAGCCCATGCCACCGATCACCACCACGGCGAAGACCACGATGATCAGGTTCTGCCCCATCAACGGAGACACCTGGTACACCGGCGCCGCCAGCACACCGGCGAAGGCCGCCAGCGCCACGCCGAAGCCATAGGTCAGCGTGATCATCAGCGGCACGTTGATGCCGAAGGCCTCCACCAGGCGCGGGTTCTCGGTGCCGGCGCGCAGCAGCGCGCCCAGCGGCGTCTTCTCGATCACATACCAGGTGGCCAGGCACACCGCCAGCGAAGCCACCACCACCCAGGCCCGGTAGTTGGGCAGCACCATGAAGCCCAGGTCGGTGGCGCCCATGAGCGCCTCGGGCGGGTCGTAGGGCAGGCCCGACACGCCATAGACCGAACGGAACCCGCCTTCGATCAGCAGCGCCAGGCCGAGCGTGAGCAGCAGGCCATAGAGGTGGTCCAGCTGGTAGATGCGGCGCAGCAGCAGACGCTCGATCAGCATGCCGAACAGCCCCACGACCAGCGGCGCCAGCAGCAGCATGGGCCAGTAGCCCAGGCCCCAGCGGCTCATGGCGATCCAGCTCAGCACCGCCCCCAGCATGAACAGCGCGCCATGCGCGAAGTTGATGACGTTGAGCAGGCCGAAGATCACCGCCAGGCCCAGGCTCAGGATGGCGTAGAACGAACCGTTGACCAGGCCGATCAGCAACTGGCTCAGCAAGGCAGGCAGGCCTGCTCCGAAGATATCCATCAGACCCCCAGCAGTTCAGCCAATGCCGCGGCCTTGGCCTGCAGTTCGCGAGCGCCGAAGTGCTCGACGATGCGGCCGTGTTCCATGACGTAGAAGCGATCGGACAGCGGCGCCGCGAAATGGAAGTTCTGCTCCACCAGCACCACCGTGTGGCCGCTGTCGCGCAGCAGCCCGATCGCGCGCCCCAGCGCCTGCACGATCACCGGCGCCAGCCCTTCCGATATTTCGTCGAGCAGCAGCAGCTTGGCGCCGGTGCGCAGGATGCGCGCCAGAGCCAGCATCTGCTGCTCGCCGCCGGACAGGCGCGTGCCCGGGCTGTGCCGGCGCTCCGCGAGGTTGGGGAACAGGGCGTAGATCTCCGCCAGGCCCATGCCGGGCCCCTGGCCCTTGAGCACGGGCGGCAGCAGCAGGTTCTCCTCGGTCGACAGGCTGGCGAAGATGCCGCGTTCCTCCGGGCAGTAGCCGATGCCGGTGTGCGCGATGCGGTGGCGCGGCAGCCCGATGGTTTCCTGCCCGTTCACGCGGATGCTGCCGCGCCGCGCGCCGGTCAGGCCCATCACGGCGCGCAGCGTGCTCGTGCGGCCCGCGCCATTGCGGCCCAGCAGCGTGACAACCTCGCCGGGGTGCACCACCATGTCGACGCCGTGCAGCACGTGCGACTCGCCGTACCAGGCGTGCAGGTCGCGGATATCGAGAGCGGGAGACGCCATGTCAGTGGGCCCCCTGCAAGCGGCCTTCGGTGGTGCCCATGTAGGCCTCCATCACCTGCGGGTTGGCCGAGACCTCGGCGTAGGGGCCTTCGGCCAGCACGGCGCCGCGCTGCAGCACCGTGATGCTGTCGGCGATGGCGGAGACCACGCCCATGTTGTGTTCCACCATCAGCACCGTGCGCCCCGCCGACACGCGCTTGATGAGCTGCGCCACCAGGTGCACGTCCTCGTGGCCCATGCCCTGCGTGGGCTCGTCCAGCAGCATGAGCTCGGGCTCCATGGCCAGCGTGGTGGCGATCTCCAGCGCGCGCTTGCGGCCATAGGGCAGGTTCACCGCCAGCTCGCCGGCCAGGTCCTCCAGGCCCACCTCGGCCAGCAGCGCCGCGGCCCGTGCGTGCAGCGAGCGCAGCGCCCCTTCGCTGCGCCAGAAGTGGTAGCTGATGCCCAGGCGGCGCTGCAGCCCCAGGCGCACGTTCTCCAGCACCGTGAGGTGCGGGAACACCGACGAGATCTGGAAGGAGCGGATGACCCCGCGCCGCGCGATCTGCGCCGGCCGCTCGCGCGTGATGTCCTGGCCGTTGAACAGGATCGCGCCCGAACTCGGCTCCAGAAACTTGGTCAGCAGGTTGAAGCAGGTGGTCTTGCCCGCACCATTGGGTCCGATCAGGGCGTGGATGGACCCGCGCGCCACCTTCAGGTCGACCTGGCTGACGGCCGTGAAGCCCTTGAACGCCTTGGTCAACGCCCGGGTCTCGAGAATGATGGGACTCATGGGATGGGAGCGGTGGCGGCGCGCGCGGACTTGCGGGCGGCCCTCTCGGGCCGCCGCCGCCACGCTCGCCGGTCGGTCAGATGGAGCGGCCGCCGTCCACCGGCATCTCGATGCCGGTCAGGAAACGCGCCGCGTCGCTGGCCAGGAACACGGCCGCGTTGGCCACGTCCTCGGGCGCACACATGCGGCCCAGCGGAATGGTGGAGACGAAGCGGGCGCGGTTCTCGGCCGTGTCGGGCACGCCCATGAACTCGCCCAGCAGACCGGTGGCGGCCATCACCGGCGCGATCAGGTTGACGCGGATGCCGTCGTTGGCCAGCTCCACCGCCATGGACTTGGTCATCACCTTCACCGCGCCCTTCGAGCTGTTGTACCAGGTGAGCCCGGGGCGCGGGCGGATGCCGCCGACCGAGCCGACGTTGAGGATGACGCCGTCCTTGCCGGGCTTCATCAGCGGCGCGATGGCGCGCGTGGTGTGGAAGATCGACTTCACGTTCACCGCGAACACGCGGTCGAAGGTGTCCTCGTCCACCTCCAGCATCGACTGGTTGCGGTGGGTGGTGCCGGCGTTGTTGACCAGGATCTGCGGCGCGCCGAAGGTGCTCACGCAATGCCTGGCCATGGCCTGCACGTCGTCGAAGCGGCTCACGTCGCATTTCACGGGGCTGGCGTTGGGCCCGAGCTCGGACGCGACGGCGCGCGCCGCGTCCTCGCGCAGGTCGGCGAGCACGACCTTGGCGCCCTGCTCGATGTAGGCGCGCGCGATGGCCGCGCCGAAGCCGCTGCCGGCGCCGGTCACGATGGCGACCTTGTTCTTCAATGCGCTCATGTCTTTGTCTCCTGTTGCTGTGGAATGTTTTCGGGTCAGGCGTGGTGCTGGACGATGGTCTTGGTGGTGCTCATTTCCTCAAGCGCGACGAAACCCTTTTCGCGGCCGTAGCCGCTGCGCTTGACGCCACCGAAGGGCAGCTCCACCCCACCGCCGGCGCCATAGCAGTTGATGAAGACCTGGCCGCTGTCCAGGCGCGCGGCCATCCGCGACTGGCGGCTGCCGTTCTCGGTCCAGACGCCCGCGACCAGGCCGTAGTCGGTGGCATTGGCCAGGCGCACGGCGTCGTCCTCGTCCTCGAAGGGCAGCACGGAGAGCACCGGGCCGAAGACCTCCTGGCAGGCCAGGCGGTGCTCGCGCGGCACCGGGCCGAACAGCACCGGCGCCACGAAAAAGCCCTGCCCGTCCAGCCCTGGCGCCAGCGCGCCTTCGGCCAGCACCGGCACGCCCTGCTGGCGCGACTCGTCGATGAAGGCGCGCACGCGCGCGCGCTGGCGGGCGTTGATGAGCGGGCCGCAATCCAGGTCCATCTCGGGCGTGCCCACGCGCAGGGCCGCGAAGCGCGCGGCGATGGCCTGGGCGCAGCGCTCGTAGATGCCGCGCTGCACCAGCAGGCGGCTGCCCGCCGAGCAGGTCTGGCCCGCGTTCTGCGCGATCGCTTTCACGATGATGGGCACGGCCTTGTCCAGGTCGGCGTCGTCGAACACGATCTGCGGCGACTTGCCGCCCAGCTCCAGCACGCAGGGCACCTGGTGGCGCGCCGTCGACTGCTGGACCTGGATGCCCACCTCCGGCGAGCCGGTGAAGGTGGCGAAGTTGATGCCCGGGTGGCCGGTGAGCGCGGCGCCCGCCTCCGCGCCGAAGCCGGTGACGATGTTCAGCGCGCCCGGCGGCAGGCCGGCTTCCATGGCCAGTTCGCCCAGCTTGAGCGCGCTCAGGCAGGCGTCCTCCGAAGGCTTGACCACCGCCGCGTTGCCCATGGCCAGCGCGGGCGCCAGGGTGCGGCCCATCATCTGGGCCGGGTAGTTCCAGGGAATGATGTGCGCGGTGACGCCGTGCGGGATGCGCACCACGCGCACGTCGTAGCCGTTCAGGTAGGGAATGGTCTGGCCGTGCACCTTGTCGGCGGCACCGCCATAGAACTCGAAGTAGCGCGCCACGGCGGCCGCGTCGGCGCGCGCGACGGACATCGGCTTGCCGGTGTCGCGCGCCTCCAGCGCAGCCAGTTCGTCGCCGCGCGCCACGATCAGCTGCGCCAGGCGCTGCAGGATGCGGCCGCGCTCGGTGGCGGTCATGCGGCCCCAGGGGCCTTCCAGCGCGCGGCGCGCCGCGCGCACCGCCAGGTCCACCTCTTTCGCGCCGCCCCGGGCCAGGGTGGCGAAGGGGCGGGCCGTGCAGGGGTCCAGCACCTCGATGCGCTGGCCATCCAGCGAATCCAGCCACTGCCCGTCGATCAAATGCCTGAAGTCCATGCAGGGTTCCTTGTTGTCGAGCGCAGGCGCGGGCGCGGCCGCAACGGCCGGCCGCGCCCGCCCGCCTCAGTTCGTCGACGCCGCGCCTTCGGGCTCGACTTCCTTCATGAACTCCTTGTCGTTGTAGTGGTACAGGTCGTCCAGGTAGGGCACGAAGAAGTCGTAGAACGAGCGCTCGTCGTACTTGGGCGCTTCCCCCGGGGCCATGCACTCGGGGATGGGGCCCACGCTGGCATCGTCGTCCGGGTAGAAGAAGAAAGTCAGCGCGTACCGCTTCATCGGCGGGTTGACGACGCGGTGCGGCGTGGCGATGAAGTGGTCGTTGGACATGCGGTTGAGCACCTGCCCGGTGTTGACGATCAGCGCGTCCTTCACGTAGCTCACCTTGAGCCACTTCTTCTCCGGCGTCATCACCTCCAGGCCCGGCACCGGCGTCATCGGCAACAGGGTGAGGAAGCTGCCGTCCGAATGCGGGGCCAGCGCGTACTGGCCCTCCTCCAGCTGCTTCTCGGGGTGATAGTAGGCGCAGCGCTGGTAGTACTCGGGCGCCTTGAACATCGAATCGAAGTGCTCGGCCTTCAGGCCCAGGGCGCGCGCGTAGATGGGCAGCAGGCGGATCGCCAGCTTCTCCATCGAGGTCTGGTACTCGTACAGGGTCTTCTTGAACTCGGGCAGGCTCTCGGGCCACTGGTTCAGGCCGCGGTGGCGCACCTTGGCCTTGACCTTGGGGTCATCGGCGTCGCGGTTGCGCATGAACAACCAGGCCGCGTTGGTGTCCTTCTTGGTGTTCAGCGCGATCTTGTCCTTGATCGCGGTGGATTGCAGGATGGACGACTTGGGCGGCAGGTAACCCTGGTGGTGGAAGCCCACGCGGTGCTTGAGCTTCTCGTCCATGGAGATGTCGAACAGCTGGGCGACCTGCTCGAAGGAGCGCTCGATCAGCGAGGCCGGGATGCCGTGGTTGACGATGGCGAAGAAGCCCAGGTTTTCCTGGATCAGCTTCACGTCGGCCGCGAGCTGCTCCAGCGCGCCGGGCTGGCCGGCCAGCAGCGGGCCGACGTCGAGCAGCGGCAGTTCCTTGGCCTCGGCGATGGCGCGGCGCACGGCGGCGGACGGCTCGACGGTGGGGGGCTGGTTGCGCGGGTTCTTGGTGGTCATGGCGATGTCTCCTATGGAAAGGGAAAGCGGTCTGGACTCAGTTCCAGCTTTTGCAACGGGATTCGGCCTGCGAGGCGAAGGCCTGATCGCCGGGGATGGTTTGCAGCGTCTTGTAGTAGTCCCAGGGACCCTTGGACTCGGACGGTTTCTTGATCTCCATGAGCTGCAGGTCGTGCACCATGCGGCCGTCGCCGCGGATGCGGCCGTTGGCCGTGTACATGTCGTCGATCTTGAGTTTTCTCAGCTCGGCCATGACCGCGTCGGAGTCGCTGGTCTTGGCGCTGCCCACGGCCTTGAGGTAGGACGCGGCGGCCGAGTAGCTGGCGGCCTGCATGCTGGTGGGCATCTTCTTCATCTTCTCGTTGAAGCGGGTGGCCCACTGGCGCGAGCGCTCGTTGCTGTCCCAGTACCAGGCCTCGGTCAGCTGGATGCCCTGCGTGATGGGCAGACCCAGGGCGTGCACGTCGGTAATGAAGAGCATCAGCCCGGCGATCTTCATGGACGAGCTGACACCGAACTCGCGCGCGCCCTTGATGGCGTTGATGGTGTCGCCGCCGCCATTGGCCAGGCCCAGCACCTGCGCCTTGGAGGCCTTGGCCTGCAGCAGGAAGGAGGAGAAGTCGGTCGCCGACAGAGGGTGGCGCACGCTGCCGATCACCTCGCCGCCGTTGGCCTTGACGACCTTGGTGGTTTCCTTCTCCAGCGAATCGCCGAAGGCGTAGTCCACCGTCAGGAAATACCAGCTCTTGCCGCCTTGTTTCGTGACCGCCGCGCCGGTGCCGCGCGCCAGGGCCACCGTGTCGTACAGGTAATGGACGATGTAGGGCGAGCAGTCCTCGTTGGTCAGCTGCGCGGCCACGCCGCCGGTGACCATGATCACCTTCTTCTTGTCCGTCGCCACCTTGGCGATGGCCAGGCTGGTGCCCGAGCTGGGGCCGCTGATGATCATGTCCACGCCGTCGGTGTCGAACCACTCGCGCGCCTTGGTGGCCGCGATGTCCGGCTTGGCCGAGTGGTTGGCCTGCAGGACCTCGACGCGCCGGCCGTTGATCTGGCCGCCCGCGTCGGCCACGGCCATGCGCACCGCCTCCACCAGACCCGGCCCGCCCATGTCGGAGTACAGGCCGCTCATGTCGGCCATCACGCCGATGCGGATCGGGGCCGAGGGCGTCTGCGCGCCCGCGCTGAGGGCCGCCCAGGCCAGGGCCACGGCCGAGAAAGTCCGCCAGTGCTTCGCCGATCCTTGCTTGCGCTGCTTGCGCTTGTTCCAAACCATGCTCATGTGTGTCTCCTCGTTTGAAGTCCGGCGCCCGCGGCCCCCCCGAGGGCGCCTGCGCCGCTGAACGCCCCATCGCCTGTCGGCGGGGCCATGCCACTCCACGCCATCGCCGGTCCGCCGCGGGACCGCCTAGGCCTCCTCGCGCGGCAGGGCCGCGCGCAGCGCCGCGTCGGCTTGCGCCGACAGGCTTTTCTGGAAGAAGGGCGCGTCCTGCGCCGCCACGAAGCGGGCGACGCGCCGTTCAATGAGTCGGCGCAGCCGGTAGCGCGCGCGCGCCAGGCCGGCCTCGGGCGCGTGCTGCGCGCGCCAGGCCTGGTGCTGGTCGATGGCCTGCGACAGCGCGGCGATGCTCTCGGGATGCGCGCAACTGGTCAGCAGGATGGGCGGCACCCAGTCCTGTGCCGCGGGCGGCTGCAGCGCGGCCACTCGCCGCAGGTCGGTGGCCGCGCGCTGGGCGCCCGGCAGGTCGCACTTGTGGACCACGAAGATGTCGGCCATCTCCATGATGCCGGCCTTCATGGCCTGCACCGCGTCGCCGCTGTCGGGCAGCAGCACCAGCACCACGGTGTCCACCTGGGCGCGCACCGCGTGCTCGGCCTGGCCCACGCCCACCGTCTCCAGCAGCACCTCGTCGAAGCCGAAGCCGTCCATCAGGTCCAGCATCTCGGGCAGGTTGTCGGCCAGGCCGTCGCCGGTGCGTCGCGAGCCCAGCGAGCGGATGTACAGGCGCTCGTCGTCCACCAGATCGTCCATGCGCACGCGGTCGCCCAGGATGGCGCCGCCCGTGCGCGGGCTGCTCGGGTCCACCGCCAGCACGCCCAGGCGCTGCCCGCTGGCCAGGCGCAGCCGCGCCAGGTGCCCGCCAAGCGAGCTTTTGCCCGCGCCCGGCGCACCGGTCAGGCCGATGCGGCGGGCGCGCGTGCCCGGCACTTCAGCCTGCGCGTCCGCCAGCGCCATCGGGTCGGCGTTGGCCAGCCGCGTCAGGGCCCGGCTCAGGGCCCAGCGGTCCAGCTGGGCGGCGGCGCGCGTGTTCACACCAAGTCCTTGCGCAGGACCGTTTCCGCGTGCTCGTTGAGCAGCGGCGGCAGGCCGTAGCGCGGCACGTAGCCGCTGAAGCGCAGCGGGCTGGCCACCGCGCGCAACGCCACGCCGCCATCGCCCAGCGTGACCACCAGGCCGCGGTCGCGGGCAATGTCGCCTTCCAGCGCGTCGTTGAGCGACCCCACGGCGGCCACCACCAGGCCGCGCGGCGCGAGGCGGCGCACCCACTCGTCCGCGCTCGCCTGGCGCAGCACGGCGCCAATGGCGGCCACCACCTGCGCCCGGTTGGCGCGCCGCGCGGCCATGGTGGCGAAGCGCGGATCTGCGATCCAGCCGGGCTGGCCGATCTCCTCGCAGAAGACCTTCCAGAAACGGTCGTGCGTGATAAACAGCGTGAGCCAGCCCTGCGAAGTGGCGAACACCTGGGCCGGCACCACGTAGGGGTGGGACGAATGCGGCTGGCGCTCCACCGTCTCGCCGGCGTTGAGCGCGGCGCCCGCCAGGTAGTTGAGCTGCGAGAGCATCACGTCGTACATGGAGACGTCGACCTGGCCACCCTTGCCTTCGACGATCTTGGCCAGCAGGCCCAGGGCCGCGACCAGTCCGGCCGAGTTGTCCACCGCCGAGTAGCCGGCCTTGGTGGGCGGCGCCTCGGGGTCGCCGGTGAGCGCCATCACGCCAGTCAGGGCCTGGATGACGTAGTCGTAGGCCGGGTTGTCGGCGTGCGCGCCGTCCAAGCCATAGCCCGTGAGGGCCACGCAGACCAGGCGCTCGTTGGCCACGCGCAGGGATTCGTAGGTCAGGCCGAGCTTGCGGATCGCCGAGGGCCGCAGGTTGGTGACCAGGGCGTTCGCGGAAGCGGCCAGCTGCAGCAGGTCGGCGCGGCCTTCGGGCGAGGCCAGGTCCAGCACCACGCTCTTCTTGTTGCGGTTCAGGCTGGCGAAGTAGGCGTTGTGCGGGCCCACGAAATGCGGGCTGACGCTGCGCGCGATGTCGCCCTCGGGCGTCTCGACCTTGATGACCTCGGCACCCATGTCGGCCAGCATCAGGCCGCAGTAGGGGCCGGCCAGCATGTGGCCGACCTCGATCACGCGGATGCCCGCCAGCGGCGCCGTCATGCCAGGCTCTCGGCCAGTTCGGCCACGACGCGCTCGAGCGGCATGTCGGCGGTGAAGACCGCGCTCACGCCCAGCCCGCGCAGGTGGGCGTGGTCTTCCGCCGGGATGGTGCCGCCGACGAAAACCTTCACCCCCTCGGCCTTCATGGCCCGCAGCTGCACGATCACGTCGGCCACCAGCTCCTTGTGGCTGCCCGAGAGGATGCTCAGGCCGACGGCATCGACGCCCTCGTCCACCGCCACCTGGGCGATCTGCTGCGGGCTGCGCCGCAGGCCGGTGTAGATCACCTCGGCCCCGGCGTTGCGCAGGGTCAGGGCGATGATCTTGGCGCCGATGTCGTGGCCATCGAGACCGGGCTTGCCGATCAGGATGCGCCGCGAGGCCAGCGCGGCGGTGCTCGCTTGTGTGCTCATAGGTTCACCGGCTCCTTGAATTCGCCCCACTGCTGCTTCAGGCTGGCGACCATTTCGCCAACGGTGGCGTAGGCATGGCAGCAGTCCACCAGGTAGGGCATGACGTTCTCGCGGTCCTGCGCCGCCGCCCGCGACAGGCGCTCCAGCGAGCGCTGCACGGCGGCGTTGTCGCGCGTGTCCATCACGCGCTGGAACTTCTCCAGCGCGCGGCTGGCGACGGTCGGGTCCAGGGTGAAGACCTCGCCGACGCGCACCTCCTCGTCCTCTTTCTTGAAATGGTTCTGGCCCACCACCACGCTCAGGCCGCTGTCGTTGTCCAGCTTGCGCTGCAGCCCGCGCTCGGCCAGGCGCATCTGGATCCAGCCGTCCTCGATGGCGCGCACCACGCCGCCGTAGGCATCGATCTCGGTCATGACCCGCTGGATCTGCTCCTCCATGCGGTCGGTGTGCTGTTCCAGCATGTAGCTGCCGCCCAGCGGGTCCACGCTGCGGCCGATGCCGCTCTCGTAGGCCAGGATCTGCTGCGTGCGCACGGCCAGCTCGGCCGAGAACTCGGTCGGGATCTGGAAAGCCTCGTCGAAGGCGCAGGTGAAGACGGATTGCGCGCCGCCGAACACCGCGGCCATGGTCTCCACCGCCACGCGCACCACGTTGTTGTAGGGCTGCGGCGCCACCAGGGACGAGCCGCCGCAGACCACGCCGAAGCGGAAGTGCTGGGCCTTGGGGTCCCTGGCGCCGTAGCGCTCCTTCATGAAGCGCGCCCAGAGGCGGCGGCCCGCGCGGAACTTCGCGATCTCGTCGAAGAAGTCCATGTGCACGTAGAAGAAGAAGGACAGGCGCTTGGCGAACTTCTCCACGTCGCCGCCGCGCGCCTGCAGCTCGTCCACATAGGCCAGGCCGTTGGCCAGCGTATAGGCCATCTCCTCGGCCGCCGTGGCGCCGGCGTCGCGCACGTGGGCGCCGGCGATGCTGATCGGGTTGAAGCGCGGCGAGGTCTCGTTCGAGTAGAGGATGGAGTCCGCGATCAGCCGCATCGAGGGGCGCACCGGGAAGATCCAGGTGCCGCGCGCCACGTACTCCTTGAGGATGTCGTTCTGGATCGTGCCGGTGAGCTGGTCACGGCGCACGCCCTGCTTGTCCGCCACCGCCAGGTACATGGCGTAGACGATGGCGGCCGTGCCGTTGATGGTGAAGGAGGTGGAGATCTTCGACAGGTCCAGGTCGCGGAACAGGATCTCGGCTTCGCTGAGGTTGGACAGCGACACCCCCACCTTGCCGATCTCGGGCCGGGCCATGGGGTGCGTCGGGTCCAGGCCGCACTGCGTGGGCAGGTCCAGCGCCACCGACAGGCCGGTCTGGCCCTTGGCGAGCAGGAATTTGTAGCGCTCGTTGGATTCCTCGGCCGTGCCGAAGCCCGAGTACTGGCGGATGGTCCACAGGCGGCCGGCGTAGCCGTCCTCGAAGATGCCGCGCGTGAACGGGTATTCGCCGGGCTTGCCGATGCGCGAGGCATCGACGGCCGAGGCGTCCACCTGGGTCGGCACCTCGATGCCGCTCGGGCTCACGGCGCGCAGCCGGGGCTCCGCCGCGCGCGCGGCGTTGGGAAGTTGGTCTCGCTTCATCGGGCGCTCTTGGTGAGGACGCGCTCGGCCGCGCGCCAGTGGTCGTCGTGCAGCCAGGTGCTGATCACCTGGCTGCGCTCGGTGTCGCGCCGCTGCGCCAGGGCCTCGCCCTCGCGCCAGGCGCGTGCCTGGGTCTTCATGCCGCGCAGCACCTGCGACGGGCAGGCCAGCATGGGCGCCAGGAAGGCGCTCATGTCCTCGCCCTCGGGGCCGTCGCCGATGACGGCGTCGGCCAGGCCCCACTGCAGGGCCTGTTGGGCGTCCACCAGTTCGCAGCGGGCCATCATGCGCAGTGCGCGCGCGCTGCCCACCAGCTGGAACAGGTCCGGCCCGCCGCCCCAGGCCGAGCTGATGGCCAGCTTGGCCTGGATGAAGCCGATGCGCGCGTGGTGGGCCTGCAGGCGCAGGTCGCAGGCCAGGGCCAGCTCCGCGCCGCCGCCGATGGCGTCGCCGTTCAGGTAGGCCAGCACCGGCACCGGGCAGTGGCGCACCGCGTCCAGGGCGGCGCGGGAGCGGTCGGCCATCTCATGCGTGGCGCGTTCGTCGCGCACGTCGGCCAGTTCCTTCAGGTCCCCGCCGGCCGCGAAGTAGCGCTCGCCCGCGCCCTGCAACACCAGCAGGCGGGTGTCCGGTCGCCGGCCGTATTCGTTCACCGCGCGGCTCAAGCCGGCCAGCACCTGACGGCCGAGCGCGTTGTGTTTCGAGGCCCTGTCGATGGTGATCCAGACGGCGCCCTGAGCGCCTTCCCGCACCGCGATGTCTTCCTGGCTGGACACGATGGTCTGTCTCCTTTGTCTGACCTTGGGGTCATGCTAGGAACAGACTTCTTCTCAATCAAGAACTGTTGTTCAATACGCCGAACAAATGCGGCCAAAACGGGCCGCCAAGCCGTCGCCAGACGGACTTGTTCAATATACCGAACAACCGTTTGCTTTACTTCCCAATCCGGAGACCCGCATGAGCAGCGTGCCCGCCATCGACCGAGTGATCGACATCTTCGAAGCCTTCCAGGCCAGCCAGCGCCCCATGTCCCTGACCGACCTGGCCGAGACGGTGGGCATCCCCAAGAGCACCTGCCATGCCATCGTCAACACCCTGGTGGCGCGCGGCTACCTCTACACGCTGACGCGGCCGCGCGCGCTCTACCCCACCCGGCGCATGTTCGACGTGGCGCGCGACATCGCCGCCAAGGACCCGCTGATCGAGCGCGCCACGCCGGTGCTGGAGCGCTTGCGCGACGCCACGCGCGAGACCGTCATCCTGGGCAAGCGCCAGGGCGACTCGGTGATCTACCTGCAGGTGATCGAGGGCCTGCACGCGATCCGCTACACCTCCAAGCCCGGCGAGTTCAAGCCCCTGCACTCCAGCTCCATCGGCAAGGCGCTGCTGGGCAGCCTGAAAGAGGCCGAGATGCGCGAGTGGCTCAAGGCGCGCGAACTGCCGGCCGTGACCTCGAACACCCTGACCGACCCGGAGGTGTTGATCGCCGACGTGCTGGAAAGCCGCAAGCTGGGCTATTTCGTGACGCGCGGCGAGAACGTGGGCGACGTGTGGGCGGTGGCGGCCTTTCTGACGGCCCACCACGAGTCGCTGGCGGTGGCGGTGGCCGGGCCGCAGCACCGGCTGCAGGACAACGTGGCCGAAATCGCCCGCCTGCTGATCGCATCCTGCGGCTTTTTGTCGCGGCAGCTGGTGCGCGACTGAGCGCAGGCTAGAGCTTCACCGCCGTGCCGCTCACCGCGACCATCATCATCCCGTTGGCCTCGCCCAGGACTTCGTAGTCGAAGTCGATGCCGATGACGCCGTTGGCGCCGAGTTCGCGGGCCGATTCGATGAGGTCTTCCACCGCCGCGTCGCGCGCTCCGGAGAGCGCGCGCTCGTAGCCACCGGCGCGCCCGCCGACGACGTCGCGGATGGAGGAAAACATGTCGCGGAAGATGTTGGCGCCGATGATGGCTTCGCCATGCACCACGCCCAGCATCTGGCCGCGTTCCACGCCAGGCGGCGTGGTGGTGCTGAGAAAGAAACCGGTGGGTGCCTTGGAAAACCAGCCCATGCGCGTGCTCCGTTGTGTTGAATCGCCACCCGGATCGGGGTGACGGTTCAGCTTAGCTCAGCTGGGTTTTCTCTCTGGGTTTGCTCTCTGGGTGTTCTCGCTGATTTCGCTCGTGGACCTCGCATGGACGGGTGGCGGGGTCCGCGTTCTCCGGCCTGCTCGCGGACGACTGCCCGGGTTCTCCATCACGGTTGGCGTCAACACCGCCGGCCCAAGAAGAAGCAGACGCGCGAAACACCACCCACGAAACGCCCCCTCAGAACACCAGCTCGACGCAGCCCCCCGGCTCGATCACGCGTTCAGGCCACTCATGCGCGCCCTCGATGACCCGCCGCCCGTGCTCGCGCAGGTACAGCGCCGCGCGCACCACCCCTGCATGCGTGACCCAGGCCGCCTCGCGGATGCCGGCCGCGTGCAACTCCAGCACGACCTCGGCCACACGGTCGATCACCTGCTGCGTGCTTTCCTCGCCGCCGAAGCGGTGGTGCGAGAAATCGGCCATCCAGTCGTCGAAGGCCGCGCGCGGGATGGCCTCCCAGGCCTGCATCTCCCAGCGGCCGAAGTCCATCTCGTTCAGGCGCGGCTCCACGCGCGCGGCGCCCAGGTCGGGCCGCAGTCGCTGCAGCGCGGCCGCCAGCTGCTGCGCGCGGGTCAGGCCCGACACCCACAGCGGCACATGCCGCGGCAGCGTGGCGGCCACGGCCTCGGCCGCCGCCAGCGTGGCGTCGGCGAGGGCGGGCGCGTCGGTGGTGCCGTAGCACAGGCCCGGCGGCAAGGCGACGGCGGCATGGCGAATCAACCAGAGCTTCATGCGGTGGGTCCCTCGACAGACCAGGCGACGGCCAGGCCCAGGTAGAACAGCAGCTCGGCCACCTGCTGCGTGGCACCCAGGCCGTCACCGGTGAAGCCCCGCAGGCGGCGCCACAGCAGGCGCGCCATCCAGGCGGTGCCCAGCGCCGCGCCGAGCACGCCGGCCCACCAGCCCATGCCGGGAAAACGCGCCACCACCAGCAGCAGCGCCAGCGCCATCCACGACAGGCCGGCCAGGAGCGCGGCCAGCGTCAGGCCATCGGCCAGCGGTTTGCTCTTGGAGCCGGCCACGTCGCCCACGTGCGGCTGCGTGTAGATGACCGCCAGCGGCGCCGCGCGCGACACCACCTGCGCCAGGAACAACGCCGCCACCGCGCGCGCCGGGTCCCCCTGCGCCAGCAGCGCGAGCAAGGCCACCTTGCACGACAGCGCCAGCACCAGCGCGATGGCGCCGAAGCTGCCGATGCGCGAGTCCTTCATGATCTCCAGCGCCCGCGCGCGGTCCGCGCTGCCGCCCAGGCCGTCGGCCAGGTCCGCCAGCCCGTCCTCGTGGAAGGCACCGGTCATGAGCACGCCGGCCACGGTGGCGCCCAGCGCCGCCACCCAGGGCGCGGCGGGCAGCGCGGGCAAGGCCCACAGCAAGGCGGCGAACACCGCCGCCACCCACAGGCCCACCAGCCAGCCCACGCCCGGGAAATGCGCCGCGCTGGCGCGCAGCATGGCCGGGCTGTAGCCCACCCAGGCGGCCAGGCGGCCGGTGACGGGCACGCGCGTGAAGAACTGCAGGGCCAGCAGGTAGTGCCGGAGGAAACGGCTCATCGCGCGGGCTTGCGCGAGGCGTCGGCCGCCGTGAGCTCGGGCTCGGCCCGCGCGGCGGGCGCCGCGTCGATGGCCGACTGCGACACGCCCGCGCTGGCGAAGCTGGCCATCTGATTGAGCAGCGCGCAGGCGCTTTGCAGCAGCGGCCAGGCCAGGGCCGCGCCCGAGCCTTCGCCCAGGCGCAGGCCAAGGTCGAGCAAGGGGTCGGCCCGCAGGTGCGCCAGCATGAGCGCGTGACCACGCTCGCCCGAGCGGTGCGCGAACACGCAGCGCTGCAGCAGGTGCGGGCGCAGCTTGCTGGCCACCAGCACCGCGCTGCTGGCGATGAAGCCGTCGACCAGGATGACGCGCCGCTCGGCCGCGGCCTGCAGCGCCGCGCCCGCGAGCGTGGCGATCTCGAAGCCGCCGAAGGCCGCCAGCGCGGCCAGGGGTTCGCGCGCCTGCGCGTGGCGCTGCAGCACCGCGCGCAGCACGCCGATCTTGCGCAGCACGGCATCGGCGTTCAGGCCGGTGCCGGCACCGGTGACGTCGCCCACCTCGAGGCCGCCCAGGCGCGCCAGCAGCAGCGAGGCGGCCGAGGTGTTGCCAATGCCCATCTCGCCGAGCAGCAGCGCGTTGCCCGGCAGGCCGCGCACCACATCGGCGCCGTGGGCCAGGGCCTGCTCGCACTGCTCGGCGCTCATGGCCGGGCCGTCCAGCGCGTCCTGCGTGCCCGGGCCCAGGCGGCGCGACAGCAGGCCGGGCTGCTCGGGCACGGCCTCGCGCACGCCGCAGTCCACCACGGTGAGGGCGATGCCGTGCTGGCGCGCCAGCACGCTCACCGCCGCCCCGCCGGCGACGAAGTTGCGCACCATCTGGTGGGTGACCTCGCTCGGGTAGGCCGACACACCGCGCGCGGCCAGGCCGTGGTCGGCCGCGCAGACCAGCATCTGCGGCTCGCGCAGCTCGGGCGTGGCCGTGCCCAGCACGGCGCCGATGCGCTGCGCCAGCCACTCGATGCGCCCGAGCGAGCCCAGGGGCTTGGTCTTGCCGTCGATGGCGGACTGCAGCGCGGCGGTCAGCGCGGCGTCGTGCAGGTCGGCGACCTCCGGCACGCGGAAAGGAGAAGCGGTGGTGTGGGGCATGGTGTTGCTCATGAAGCGATGAGCGCGTCCAGCGCGCCCGGGGCCACGTGGGCCTGCAGGGTGTCGGCCAGGCCCTCGAACACCGTTTCCAGCGTGGGGACGCGGGCACCGAACAGGGCCTGAAGCACGCGATCGTCCTCGAACAGGCCGTGCAGGTACAGGCCCAGCACGTTGCCTTCGCGGTTTTGCCAGGCCAGGCCGGGCATGGCCTCGTGCGCCGTCTGTCCGGCGGCCTGCAGGGCCGGGTGCGGCGCGGTCTGGCCGTGGTGGATTTCGTAGCCGCGCACCGGCACGCCCGAGAGCGCGGACCAGGGCCCGTGCAGCGCGCCGAAGCGCGCCTCGGTGCGGCGCACGGTCTTGTCGCGCTCGAAGGTGGTGACCAGCGGCAGCAGGCCCAGGCCGGGCGCGTTGCCGTCGATGCCTTCGGTGTCGATGAGCGCCTCGCCCAGCACCTGCAGGCCGCCGCACACGCCCAGCACGCGGCCGCCGCGCGCGGCGTGCTCGGCCACCCAGCGGTCCAGGCCCTGCCCGCGCAGCCAGGCCAGGTCGGCCGCGGTGGCCTTGCTGCCGGGCAGCACGATCACGTCGGCCCCGGCGCCGTCGGCCGGCGAGCGCACCCATTGCAGGCGCACACCGGGCAGGTTCTTCAGCGGCTGGAACTCGTCGAGGTTGCTGATGCGCGGCCAGGCGATCACCGCGATGCGGGTGTGCACCTCGCCGGCGGCGCGCGAGCGGTCGTCGAAGACGCCGTCTTCCTCGGGCAGGCCGTGGTGCCACTGCATGGGGATCACGCCGACGGTGGGCACGCCGGTGAGCGTCTGCAGCCGCCGCGGCGCGGGATCAAGCAGGGCCTCGTCGCCTCGGAACTTGTTGAGCACGAAGCCGCGCAGGCGCGCGCGGTCGGCGCGCGGCAGCAGCGCCCAGGTGCCGTAGAGGTGGGCGAAGGCGCCGCCGCGGTCGATGTCGGTGACCAGCCAGCAGCGCGCCTCGGCCTCGCGCGCGATGCGCAGGTTCACGATGTCGTGGCGCATGAGGTTGATCTCGGCCGGCGAGCCCGCGCCCTCGATCACCACCACGTCGTTCTCGGCGCGCAGCGCGCGCAGCGACTCGGCCACCGCCGGCCAGGCCTTGGCGCCGCGCTGCGGCCAGGGCAGGCGCGTGATGGCCTCGTCGACCTGGCCCAGCAGCACGAACTGGCTGTGGGTGTCGGCCTCGGGCTTGAGCAGCACCGGGTTCATGCGCACGTCGGGCTCGGCGCGCGCGGCCAGGGCCTGGAAGTACTGCGCGCTGCCGATCTCGCCCCAGGCGCCGCCGGGCCCGGCCACCACGCGCGCGTTGTTGCTCATGTTCTGCGACTTGAACGGCGCCACCTTGAGGCCCTGGCGCGCGTAGTGGCGGCACAGGGCGGTGGCGATCCAGCTCTTGCCCGCCCCGCTGCTGGTGCCCAGCACCATCACGCAAACCGCTGTCATATCGGTACTCCCTGCTCCCGCGAGGCCTTGCGCGCGACGAACCGCCAGCGGGAGACACCGCGGAACCGGCTTGGCCGGGCCGCAGGTGTCGCCCCCTCGAGGGGGTCGCGCGAAGCGCGGCGGGGGTGATTCATTGTTGGCGGGCGCGCAGGCCCAGCTTGTCCAGCAGCGCCTGGTCGGCCGCCACGTCGGGGTTGCCGGTGGTGAGCAGCTTGTCGCCGTAGAAGATGCTGTTGGCCCCGGCCAGGAAGCACAGGGCCTGCACGGCCTCGCCCATCTGCTGGCGCCCGGCCGACAGGCGCACCCGCGCGCGCGGCATGGTGATGCGCGCCACCGCGATGGTGCGCACGAACTCCAGCGGGTCGAGGTCGGGCTGATCGGCCAGCGGCGTGCCGGCCACCTTCACCAGGTGGTTGATGGGCACCGACTCGGGGTAATCGGGCGACAGGTTGGCCAGCTGCGCGACCAGGCCGGCGCGCTGGCGGCGCGACTCGCCCAGGCCCACGATGCCGCCGCAGCAGACCTTCACGCCCGCGCCGCGCACGCGCTGCAGGGTGTCCAGGCGGTCCTGGTAGTCGCGCGTGGAGATGATGTCGCCGTAGAAGTCGGGGTCGCTGTCGAGGTTGTGGTTGTAGTAGTCCAGGCCCGCGTCGCGCAGCTGCTCGGCGTGGCCCTCGTCCAGCATGCCCAGGGTGGCGCAGGCCTCCAGGCCCTCGGCCTTGACGGCGCGCACCAGTTCGGCCACGGCCTGCACGTCGCGGTCCTTGGGTGCGCGCCAGGCCGCGCCCATGCAGAAGCGCGTGGCGCCGGCGGCCTTGGCGCGTTGCGCGGCCTCGCGCACGGCGTCCACGGCCATCAGCTTGCCGGCCTGCACGCCGGTGTCGAAGTGCACCGACTGCGGGCAGTAGCCGCAGTCTTCCGGGCAGCCACCGGTCTTGACGGACAGCAGCGTGGCCAACTCCACCTCGCGCGGGTCGTGGTGCTCGCGGTGCACGCTCTGGGCGCGGTGCATGAGGTCGGCGAAGGGCAGATCGAACAGGGCCTCGATGACCTCGACGCTCCAGCGCTCGGTGGACGGCGCGGACGGCGCCGCGCCGGGGCGCGGCATGAGGCGGATGGTCTGTTCGGTGGTGTCTTGCATGGTGGGTTTCTCTCAAACGCTCTCGGGGCGGTGGCGGGGGCCGTCACCGCGGGGAATTGTCGCCGCCGCGCCCGCGCGGCCAGGCGGCGCGCAGGGCGGCTTGATCCTCGGGTGAACGCACCCCCAGGCGCACGTGGCCCGGCAGGCCGAAGGAGGTGGCGTCGCGCAGCTTCACGCCGCGCTCGCGGCGCAGCGCGGGCAACGCGTCGGTGTCGCGCGGCGCCGGCAGTCGGGCGACGAAGTAGTTGGCCTCGCTGGGCAGCACGGTCCAGCCCAGCGATTCGCAGAGCGCGATCTGCCGGGCCTTCCAGTCGCGCAGCGTGTCCAGGCTGTCGGCCAGCCAGCACTGGGTGTCGGGCGCGGCCCAGGCCATCAGCATGGCCTCGGCGTGCGCGCCCAGCGGCCAGGACGGCGCCAGGGCCTCCAGCTCGGCCACCGCCTGGCGCGCGGCCAGCGGGGCGATGGCGTAAGCGCCGCGCACGCCCGTGAGGCCCAGGGCCTTGTTGGGCGAGACCAGGCGCCACACGCGGTCCAGCGCGGCGCCCTCCAGCGAGGGCGCGCCGCTCAGGCGCAGCGGCGCGTAGGCCTGGTCGAGCACCAGGGCCTGCTCGACCCGCAGGCCGGCCAGCCGTTCGGCCAGGCCGGCCTCGGCCTGGCCCAGCGGCGACGAGGGCTCGCAGGCCCAGAGCAGCCGCGCCCTGCCCGCTTCCGGTGTGCGCGCCAGGCCCCAGGCCTGGGCGGCGCGGGAGAGGTCGCCGTAGTGGTGCGGCGGCAGCCACACGCAGGCGCCCGCCGTTCGCGCGGCCCAGGCCGAGAAGCGCTGGATGCCCTCGCTCGCGCTGGCCAGCAGCAGCAGCCGCTCGGGGGCCACGCGGTGGAAGTCGGCCAGCGCGGCCTTCAGGCGCGTGCTGGCGGGATCGGGGTAGCGCGAGGCGTCGGCCCGCGCGATGGCCAGCAGCGCCAGGGGACAGGGCCCGAGGGCGTTGGCGTTGGTGGAGAAGTCGTGCGCGGGCGCGCCCAGCGCGTCGGGTCCACCATGCGCGGCGGGTGTTGCGAGGCTCATGCCCAGGGGCTCCATTCGAACAAGGCCCACAGCAGCGCGAGCGCCACCAGCCCGGCCAGCGCGCGGCCGGCGCGGCGCAGCGCGCGCCGGGTGTCGGCGGCCTCGGGCCCGCGCCCGTCGGCGTTGAGCGCGTACACGCCGGGCTTGCGCAGCCGCACGCCCAGGGCCAGCGCCATGGCCGCCATGGGCCAGCCGCTGTTGGGCGATGGCGTGCGGGCGGCCTCGCCCGCCAGCGCCGGCCACAGGCGCAGCGGGCTCAGCAGCAGGGCCGTGAGGCGCGCCGGCAGCCAGGACAGCGCGTCGTCCGCGCGCGCGGCCCACTTGCCGGCCCAGGTCCAGTCGCGGCCCTGGCGCTCGCCGCGGTAGCCCCACATGGCGTCGGCGGTGTTGGCGAAGCGGTAGAGCGCGGCGCCCGGCAGGCCCGCCAGCGCGAACCAGAACAGCGGCGCGACCACCGAGTCGTTCAGGTTCTCGGCCAGCGACTCGATCGCGCTTTCGCGCACCTGCGAGGCGTCGAGCGTGGTGACGTCGCGGCTCACCAGCCAGGCCAGGCGCGCGCGGCCGGCGGCCAGCGATTCGCCCAGGGCGCCCTCCACCGCCGCCACCTCGTCGCGCAGCATGCGCCACGACAGCAGGGGCTTGAGCAGCGCGCCCAGCGCCAGCGCCTGCGCCCAAGCCGCCCAGCCAGCCACCAGCCGGTTCAGCGCGAGCGTCAGGGCCAACACCCCCAGCGCGCCCAGGCACCAGGCCAGCGCGCCGCCGACGAAGGCCCGCGCCGGCCGGGGCGGCGCGCCCACCCGCGGCGCCATGCGCCGGCCCATGAAGCCGAGGTAGTGCCCCATGCCCACCACCGGGTGCCAGCGCGCGGGCGGCTCGCCCAGCGCGCGGTCCAGCGCCAGCGCCAGCAGCAGCGCCAGGGGAATGACCAGCGCGGGAAACGGGCCGAACACCACCATCACCCGGCGCCCTCCGCGCGCGCCCTCATGCCTCGCTCGCCGCCAGCGGGGCGGGCAGCCGCGCCAGCAATCCGCCGCGCAGCCGCTCGGGCCGGGCCTGGCGGGGCAGTTGACCGTCGGCGGTGGCGGCGTGCAGGGCGGCGCACTGCAGCACCTGGCGCGCGGTCTCGGCGTCGGGCGCCAGGTCGCCGAACAGGTAGCTCGCCTTGCCGGGTGCCTGCAGGGCCACGGTGCAGGCGCGCGAGCAGCCACCGAGGCAGGCCACGCCGCGCACGCGCACGCTGGCCATGGCGCTCGCGGGCCCGTCCGCCTGGGCCCAGCACACGGCGTCCAGCAGCTCTTCGCCCGCGGCGAGCCCCTCGCGCGACGCGCCGGGCGGGCGGCAGGTGGTGCAGACGATGAGTTCGGTGGTGGTGGTCATTCGGCGCGCTTCATCAGTCCTCGATGCCACGCTGCGCCGGCACGCCGGCCTGGAAGTGGTGCTTGACCAGCGCCATCTCGGTCACCGTGTCGGCCAGCTCCACCAGCTCGGCCGGCGCGCCGCGCCCGGTCAGCACCACGTGCACCGCGGCCGGGCGCTCGCGCAGGCAGGTCAGCACCGCGTCCAGCGGCACCCAGCCGTAGCGCAGCGGGTACATGATTTCGTCGAGCACCACCATGAAAAGCTCGCCCGAGCGGATGCTGGCTTCGGCCTTGGCCCAGCCCGCGCGCGCGAGCTCGGCCGAGTGCTCCAGGTCTCGGCTCTTCCAGCTGAAGCCGTCGCCCAGGCCTTCGATGGGAACGCCCAGCTGCTCGAACAGCCGGTGCTCGCCGAAGCGCGCCGACGGCACCTTCATGAACTGGTACACCTTCACCGCCTTGCCGCGCCCGTGCGCGCGCAGCGCCAGGCCGAAGGCGGCCGTGCTCTTGCCCTTGCCGTTGCCGGTGTGCACGATGACCAGGCCCCGGCGTTCGCCTTGCGGCTTGGGGGTGTCGCGGTCGACGGGGGGGGCTTCGATCTGCATCGGCTTCTCCAGGAAACAATCAACGGGGCAAGGCCACCCACTGGTCGCCCAGCGGGTGGATGGCGATGCGCTGGTCGAACACGGCTTCCAGCGCGCGGTGGGTGGCGGCGGCGTCGCAGGCGCCCTGGTGGCGCACGCGGCCGGCGGCCACGATCACCATCTGGTCGGCGTGCAGGGCCACGCCGATTTCGTGCAGCACGCTCACCACGGTCTTGCCCTGGGCCACGAGACCGCGCACGAGCTGCATCCAGTCGGCCTGGTGCGGCGGGTCCAGGTTGGCCAGGGGCTCGTCCATGAGCAGCACGTCGGCGTTCACCGCCAGCAGGCGCGCCAGCAGCACGCGCTGGCGCTCGCCGCCGGACAGCGCGCCGAGCGCGCGCTCGCGCCAGTCCCAGGCCTGGGTGGCGCGCAGGGACTGCTCCACGGCGGCGCAGTCGGCCTCGGACGGCGCGGCCAGCCAGGGCTGGTGCGGCAGGCGGCCGAGCATGGCCACGTCCCACACGCTCAGGTCCTCGGCGCCGGTTTCGCCCTGCCCCAGCCAGGCCAGGCGGCGGGCGCGTTCTCGGCCGCGCCAGCTGGCGAAAGGCCGGCCCAGCAGCTCGGCCTGGCCGCTGTGCGGCAGCAGCCCGGCCAGGGCCTTGAGCAGGGTCGATTTGCCCGCGCCGTTGGGGCCGACCACGCTGGTCCAGCGCCCGGCGGGCAGGCTCAGCTCAATGCCATGCAGGACCTCGACGCCGCCCAGCGACACGCCGATGTTTTTGGCTTGCAGCGCGGCGCTCACACCATCCGGCGCCCGGCCGCCCCAAGCCGGATCAGCCCCCTCGGGGGGCAGCGACCCGCGCAGCGGTGGAGCGAGGGGGCTCACAGCCCTCCCCCCGGCCGGCGGCGCCGGTGCATCAGCCACAGCAGGTAGCTGCCGCCCAGCACCGCGGTGAGCACGCCCACGGGCAGTTCCTGCGGCGCGATAACCCAGCGCGCGAGCACGTCGGCCGCCATCAGCAGCAGCCCGCCCATGAAGGCGCTCAACACCACCAGGCGCGCGTGCGTGGTCTTGACCAGCGAGCGCACCAGGTGCGGCGCGGCCAGGCCCACGAAGGCAATCAGGCCGGTCTGCGCCACGGCCGCGCCGGTGGCCAGGGCCAGCACGGCCACCAGCACCACGCGCACGGCGCCCAGCGGCAGGCCCAGGCTCAGGGCCGTGGCCTCGCCCAGGGCCAGGCCGTCCAGCACGCGGCCCAGCGCGGCGGACACCCCCAGCGCCAGCAGCAGCATGGCCGCCATCACGCCGCAGGCGGACCAGCCCACGAAGCCCGTGCTGCCCAGCATGAAACCCTGCATGGCCTGCAGCACGTCGGGCTCGGCGATGGTGATGAGGTCGCGCGCCGCACCCAGCACCACGCCCACGATGACGCCGGCCAGCAGCAGGCGCAGCGTCTGTTGAACGCCCTTGGCCAGCATGAGCGTGAGCGCCACGCCCAGCACCGCGCCCAGGAAGGCCGCGCCGGTGAGGCCCAGTCGCACCAGCCAGGGCGTGGCCAGGGTGGAGGCGCCGAACAGCGCGAGCGCGATGGCCACGCCCAGCGCGGCGCCCGAGGCGCTGCCCAGCAGGTAGGGGTCGGCCAGCGGGTTGCGGAACAGGCCCTGCGCCACCGCGCCCGCCAGGCCCAGCAGCGCGCCCGCGACCCAGGCGCCCAGGGTGCGCGGCAGGCGGATGTCCCACAGGATCTGCCAGGCCACCGCGTCGTGGCGCGCGTTGAGCACGCTGTCGAAGCCGGTGCTGCCCACGCCCGCGCCCAGCAGCAACAGCAACAGCGCCGCCAGCAGCAGAGCCCCCCCCAAGCCAGGGACACCGCGGAACCGGCTGTGCCGGGCCGCAGGTGTCGCCCCCCTGAGGGGGTCGCGCAAAGCGCGGCGGGGGTGGATCATTTCCCGCCTTTCTCGGCCATGCAGCGCGCCATGATGCGCGCCGCCTCGGCCATGCGCGGGCCGGGGCGCACCAGCACGTCGGATTCGTCGGCGCTGAACACGCAGACGCGGCCTTCGCGCAAGGCGCGCATGCCCTGCCAGCCGGGGCGCTGCGCCAGGCCGGCGACGTTGCGCTGGCCGATCATGATCAGGTCCGGGTTGGCGCGCACCACGTACTCGGGGTTGATGCGCGGGAACGGGCCCAGCTCGCGCCCCACGATGTTGCGCGCGCCCAGGCGGTCCATGAGCTCGCCGATGAAGGAGCCCGGCCCGGCCGCGTAGCCGCCGGTGCTGACCTCGTAGTACACGCGCAGGCCGCGCGCCGGCGGCGGCAGCGAGGACGCCGCCGCCGACACGCCGGCGTCGATGGCGCGCCAGACGCGCTCGGCGTCGGGCACCTCCAGCACCTGGCCCAGCACGCCCATCACGCGCTGCGCGCCGGCCGCGGTGCGCGGCTCCAGGGCCAGCACCTTGAGGCCGAAGGACTCCAGGCGCGGCACGCCGCGCGAGGACGTGGCCGCCAGCACCAGGTCGGGCCGCAGCGCGACGATGGCCTCGATGTTCGGGTCGATGCCGCCCCCCGTTTGCGGCAGCGCGCGCACCGAGGCCGGGTAGTTGGAGTAGCGGTCCACGCCCACCAGGCGGTGGCATTGGCCCAGCTCGCACACGGTTTCGGTGAGCGAGGGCAGCAGCGAGACGATGCGCTGCGGCGAGCGCGGCAGGCTCACGGCCACGCCGCGGTCGTCGACGACCCGGATCTCGCTGGCGTGCGCCGGGGCAGCGGCGCTGGCCAGGGCCAGCCACAGGGCCAGCAGCAAGGGCAAGGCGAGACGCTTCATCGCGGGGCTTTCAAGGTCAGCGGCAGGCCCGCCGCCATCAGGGTCACGCGTTCGCAGGCGCCGGCCACCGCCTGGTTCAGGCGACCCAATGCGTCCACGAAGGCGCGGGTCTCGCGGCCCAGAGGGATCACGCCCAGGCCGATCTCGTTGCCCACCAGCACCACGGGGCCGCGCGCGCCCGCGATGGCGTCCAGCAGGGCCTGCGTGGGCGCCTGGGGGTCGGCGGCCCCGCCCTGGGCCGGCATCAGCAGGTTGGTCAGCCACAGGGTGAGGCAGTCCACCACCACCAAGGTGTCGGGCGACGCGTGTTCACCCAGTGCCTCGGCCAGCGCCAGCGGCGCCTCCACCGTGGCCATGCCGGGCACGCGCTCGGCGCGCTCCCGCTGGTGCTGCGCGATGCGCGCGCGCATCTCCTCGTCCCAGGGCTGGCCGGTGGCGATCAGCACGGCGCCGCGGCCGGCGCCGGCGTCCAGCCACCGGCGCGCCAGCGATTCGGCGCGGCGCGACTTGCCGCTGCGCTGGCCGCCGAGGATGAATTCGCTGCGGGCGATGGTCTCAGCCATGGCGCGCGCTCCAGTCCATCACGAGACGGTGCAGCCGCTCCACGCCGTCGGTGAGCGCGGCCGGGCCGGGCTGCAGGATGTCGGCCGACTTGATCTCGTGCAGTTCGCCGTCGCGCACGGCGGGCACGGCCTGCCAGCCGGGCCGAGCGGCCACGCGCTCGGGCCGGAACTTCTTGCCGCACCAGGAGCCGACGACCATGTCGGGCGCGCGATCGACGATGCGCTGGGGCTCGCCGATGATGCGGTCCTTGCCCAGCGGCATGAGGGCCAGTTCGGGAAAACAGTCGTCGCCGCCGGCGATGCCGACCAGCTCCGACACCCAGCGGATGCCGCTGATGCAGGGCTCGTCCCACTCCTCGAAGTACACGCGCGGTCGGCTCGGCAGGGCGCGCCCCGCCTCGGCGATGGCCGCCAGCCGCGCCCGGGTGCGCGCAATCCAGGCCAGGCCCTGCTCGGCCTGGCCCACCACCGCGGCCACCTGGTAGAGCATGTCGAAGATCTGCGCCACGCTGCGCTGGTTGAAGACGGTGACCTGCACACCCGCGCGGATCAGCGCCGAGGCGATGTCGGCCTGCAGGTCGGAAAAGCCGAACACGCAGTCGGGCTCCAGCGCCAGGATCTTGTCGATCTTGGCGTTCAGGAAGGCGCTGACCTTGGGCTTTTCCTCGCGCGCGCGGCGCGGGCGCACGGTGTAGCCCGAGATGCCCACGATGCGCGCCTCCTGCCCCAGCAGGTAGAGCCATTCGGTGGTTTCTTCGGTGAGGCAGACGATGCGCTGCGGGCCGAGCGTGGCGGTGGTCACAGGAACACCTCCGCGCGGCTCGCAGCGCTGCGAGCCCCTTCGGGCGGTCGGGCGGTGTTCATGCAGAAGCCTCCGGCAGGAACAGCGAGGCGGTGGCCGCCGGGCTGGAAGGGAACCAGGCGTGGAAGTAGCTCGCGCGCAGGCCACCGGCCTGGTACAGGGCCTCGCCCGCGCCGCCGCGCTGGGGCACCGTGCGGCCGATCGGCGTGAGCGGCGATTCGGTGCGCGAGTGGTGGAAGGTGTGGCCGCGCAGCGCGCCGGCCGGCAGGTCCAGCCGCTGCGGCCCGAGCGCGACCAGGCGCGGCTGCATCGCGGCCTGTCCGGGCAGCAGGCCCCACATCGCATGGGCGCCGCCCTCGTGCGTGCGCAGTTCGTCCATGAGCAACAGCATGCCACCGCACTCCGCCCACACCGGCCGGCCCGCTTGCAGGTGCGCGGCCAGGCCGGCGCGGCAGCGCTGGCTCGCGGCCAGTTCGGCCGCGTGCAGTTCGGGGTAGCCGCCGGGCAGCCAGACGGCGTCGCAGGGCGGCAAGGGCTCGTCGGCCAGCGGCGAGAAGAAGGCCAGCTCGGCGCCCAGCCCGCGCAGCGTGTCCAGGTTGGCCGGGTAGATGAAGCAGAAGGCCGCGTCGCGCGCGACGGCGACGGTGCGGCCGGCCAGCGGGCGGCCCGGGTCGGGGCGCGGCGCGGGGGCCTCGAAGGAGACGGTCCAGCGCGCCAGCGCGGCGCGGTCCATGCCGCCCAGGGGCGTGGCCGCCAGCGCGTCGGCGGCGGCGTCGAGCCGGGCCAGGGCGTCGGGCAGTTCGGACGCGACGGTCAGGCCCAGGTGGCGCTCGGGCAGCGAGAAGGCGGCGTCGCGGTTCACCGCGCCCAGCCAGCTGTCGCGGTCCTCGCCCAGGGCGTCCTGCAGCAGCTGGGCATGGCGCTCGCCCGCCACGCGGTTGGCCAGCACGCCGGCCCAGGGCAGGCCGGCGCGAAAGTGGCGCAGGCCGAAGGCCAGGGCGCCGAAGGTGCCGGCCATGGCCGAGGCGTCGATCACCGCCAACACCGGCAGGCCGAAGCGCCGCGCGAGCTCGGCCGCGCTGGGCTCGCCGTCGAACAGGCCCATCACGCCCTCGACCACGATCAGGTCGGCCTGCCCCGCCGCCTCGTGCAGGCGGGCGCGGGCGTCGTCCTCGCCGGTCATCCAGAGGTCCAGGTTGTGCACCGGGTGGCCGCTGGCCAGCGCGAGCCAGTGCGGGTCCAGGAAATCGGGCCCGCACTTGAAGGCGCGCACGCGCCGCCCGGCGCGCGCGTGCAGCCGCGCCACGGCCGCGGCCACGGTGGTCTTGCCCTGGCCCGAGGCCGGGGCCGCCACGAGGATGGCCGCTGCCTGGTGCCTCATCGCTGGGGCGCCCACTGCAGGGTGAGGTAGGCCGCGCGGCCCGGCTGGTTGTAGCCGTTGGCGGTCTGGTAGTCCTTGTCGCCCACGTTGTTCAGGCGCAGGGCGAGCGACCAGTCTTTGTTGATGGCGTAGCGCGTGTACAGGTCCAGCGTGCCGAAGCCGGGCAGGCGGATGGTGTTGGCGGCGTTCTCGAACCGCTCCCCCACCAACTGCAGCGAGGCGCCCCAACGCCAGGCGCCGAAGCGGTGGTCCAGGCCGGCGCTGAGGGTCTCGTCGGCGCGGCGCTGCAGCTTCTGGCGCGTGCGGACGTTGCGGGCGTCGAGCAGCTCCAGCTGCGTGAACCACGACCAGGCCCCGGCCTCGCCGGTGTAGCCCAGCGACCAGCCCTGCATGCGCGCCTGCGGCACGTTGGCCACCGCTGGCTGCAGGGTGATGAAGCCGCGCACGCGGTTGTCGAAGCGGGTCAGCTTCACCTCGTGCAGGCCCTGGGTGTAGGTCAGGCCGATCTCGCTGTTCTTGCCGCGCTCGGGCTGCGTGGTCGGGTTGCCGGTGAAGAACGGCGACACGTAGTACAGCGTGTTGAACGACGGCATCTTGAACGAGGTGCCGTAGGCGATGTGCGGGCGCCAGTTCGGCGTGAGCTGGTAGCCGTAGCTGGCGAAGCCGGTGGTGGCGCCGCCGAACTGCGAGTTCTGATCGCGCCGCAGGTTGGCCTGCCACAGGTGCTGGCCGACGCCGCCGGTCAGGCCCAGGAAGACGGCGTCGGTGGTGCGCGAGTTCACCGCGTAGGCCTGCGTGCCCGACACCGCTTCCTTGATCGACTCCGCGCCCACGAGCAGCGTGCCGAGGCGGGTGCTCCAGTCGTGCTGCAGCGTGATCTGGGTCTGCGAGGTGTCGAACACCGAGGGCGCGCCGGGGGCGCCGAAGCTGTCGGTGTCGTCGTCGCTGCGCGAGACGTTCAGGCGCGTGCGCGAGTCGGTGGACCATTGGCGCTCCAGGCCCCAGCCGAGCACGCGCGTCGTCGCCTTGGAACGGGCATCGAAGGTCCCTGGCCCCTGATCGAAGCGGCTGACGCCGTCGGCCTGGGTGAAGTTCAGGTCGGTGGACCAGCCTTCGCCGAGGCGCCAGCGCAGCGAGCCCGAGACGCTGTCCTGCTTTACGCCATCGCGGTCGGGGTTGTAGTTGGCGCCGATGCGCGGGTTGGTGGAGGAGAAGCCGTCTTCGCTCAGGGAACTCAGGCCCAGGCTGTAGGTGAAGCTGTCGGTGCCGCCGCGCAGGCCGGCGGCCAGCTCGCGGTGCCCTTCGCTGCCGACGGTGATCCGGGCGTCGGGGTGGAAGCCCTTGACGCCGCCCTTGGTGAAGATCTGCACCACGCCGCCCACGGCGTCGCTGCCGTAGAGCGCCGAGGCCGGGCCTTTGAGCACCTCGATGCGGTCGATCAGGCCGAGCGGGATGTTGTCCCAGTTGGGCGTGCCGGACGTGGACGAGCCGTAGCGCACACCGTCGACCAGCAGCAGCACATGGCGCGTTTCGGTGCCGCGCACGAACAGGCCGGTCTGCTTGCCGCGGCCGCCGTTGGCGCTCATCTGCAGGCCGGCCTGGCGCACCAGCACCTCGGACAGCGTGCGGCCGGCGGCCTGCTCGAGGGCCTGGGCGTCGATGACGACAACGTCGCTGAGCAGCTCATCGCTGCGGGTCTCGACCCTCGTGGCGGTGACCACGGTTTCCTTGAGGGTGGCGTCGGGAGCGGTCTGGGCGTGGGACGCGGACACGCCGAAGGCGGCCAGCAGGGCCAGCGGGAGCGCGGCCTGGGGCGCGCGCGGGGCGGGGATTTTCATGGTGAACAAGCGGTGGCACGCCCTCACCGCCTTCCCCGACGGTGCATGGGCATCACGGCGGCACGCCCAAAGACGCACCGCCACCTCGCTGGCCGGTATCCGGGCTGGCAGACCAACCACCCTCGCCTTCCCAGCCGGCGCGCGGGGCGCCGGCCAGTGGCGGTGTGAGGGTGGCAGAGCATCCGGCGGCTTGGGGCCGCCGGCCATCTCGTCTGCTTACCGTTGCGGGGGCAGCGCAGGTTAGGTTCGCCGCCGCTGGCAGCGCGCCCTCCTGCTTCCCGTTTAACCGCGGCGCGTGAACCACGCCGCGAGCACCAACGCCCGTGATTCTAAGCAAAGCCTTTGGTGACGCCTACAATGCCCCACGCCCTTCGCCACGCAAAGACCATGGCCGCGCCCTCGCCCATCGACCAGATCACCGACAAGGTGGAGCGGCTGTTGCTGCGCCACGAGGAGCTGCAACGCACCAATGCCTTGCTCGTCGAGCAGGTGCATGCGCTGCAGGCCGAGCGCGACTCGCTCAAGTCGCGCCTGATGGCGGCGCGCGCGCGCATCGACGCGCTGCTGGAGCGGCTGCCCGGCGCCAGCGCCGAAGAACGCAAGGAGCGCACATGAACCGGCCCGGCTTCAAGCAGATCGAGGTGCAGATCATGGGACAGAGCTACCTGCTGTCCTGCCCCGACGGTGGCGAGACCGCGCTGCTCGACGCCGTGGAGCGCGTGGACACCGCCATGTGCCGCATCCGCGACGCGGGCAAGGTCAAGGCGCGCGACCGCATCGCCGTGCTGGCCTCGCTGAACCTGGCGTTCGAGCTGTCGCAACTGGAGCGCAAGGAGGCCGAGCGCGAGGCCGAGCAGCAGCAGTTCCAGGCCTCGTCCTTCGCGCAGGCCGAAGGCAGCGCCTTCGCCGAGGCCGGTGGCAGCTTCGAGCAGGACGCCATCGATCCGCAGACGCTCTCGCGCGTCGAAGACCTCATGCGCCGGCTCGATCAGACGCTCGACAAGGACGGCCGGCTGCTCTGACGAACGCCGCGTGAATCCGCCGCCGCCCATCAGCGCGCGCGGCCACACCGACCGATGGTCCGCAGGGCTTTCCCGGTGCTTCTAGAATCAACCCTGTCTGCAGTGTGTGCCGGGTTCTCATGTCCTTGAACCAATGCTCATTGAGCCCGGGCTTGGTACATTGCGCGGCTGGTGCGAGCGTCTCGCGTCAGACGAACCCGACGCCGCGCTGCCCTTGCCCACCTGAACCCCGGTTCAGGCCAACGACCCGGCGCTCACTTGCAGACACCTTTTCATGCCACTTGAACCCCTGTTGATCGCCGAGCTCGCGCTGCTCGGCGTGGGGACCGGATTCCTCGCGGGCCTGCTCGGCATCGGCGGCGGAATGCTGATGGTCCCGTTCATCACCCTCATCCTCAACGGCCGCGGCGTCGCGCCCGACCTGGCCGTCAAGATGGCCATCGCCACCTCGATGGCGACCATCATCTTCACCAGCATCTCCAGCGTGCGCGCGCACCACAAGCGCGGCGCCGTGCGCTGGGACATCGTGAAGCGGCTGGCACCGGGCATCGTGCTGGGCGCGGCGCTGGCCAGCCTGGGCGTGTTCGCGCTGCTCAAGGGCTCGTGGCTGGCGCTGTTCTTCTCGCTCTTCGTGGGCTTTTCGGCCACACAGATGCTGCTCGACCGCAAGCCCCAGCCGACGCGCACCATGCCGGGCACGGCCGGCCAGCTGGGTGCGGGCGGGGTCATCGGCTTTCTGTCCGGCCTGGTGGGCGCGGGCGGTGGCTTCGTCTCGGTGCCCTTCATGACCTGGTGCAACGTGCCCATCCACAACGCGGTGGCCACGAGCGCCGCGCTGGGCTTTCCGATCGCCTTGGCCAACGCACTGGGCTACGTGGTCTCGGGCCAGGGCGTGAGCGGGCTGCCGGCCGGTTCGGTGGGCTACATCTACGCGCCGGCGCTGGTGGTCATCGCCAGTGCCAGCGTGCTGATGGCACCGCTGGGCGTGCGGGCGGCGCACGCGCTGCCCATCGCCACGCTGCGGCGGGTGTTCGCGGGCATCCTGTACGCGCTCGCGGCGTACATGCTCTGGAAGGGCCTGGCCGCTTAAAGCGCGGTCGCGGCCACCACGATCCCGTCCTCGTCCGCGTAGAGCCAGTCCCCCGGGCGCACCCACACGCCCTGCACCCGCACGGCGACGTCGCGCTGCCCCTCGCCCCGACGCTGCGTCGGCAGCGGCACCGGCGCCAGCGCGCAGATGCCCACCTCGCTGCCGGCCAGCTCGGCCACGTCGCGCACGCAGCCGTCGATCACCACCCCCGCCCAGCCATTGCGCGCCGCCGCCGCGCCGAGGTTGCCGCCCAGCAGCGCACGGCGCAGCGAGCCGCCGCCGTCCACCACCAGCACCCGTCCCTCGCCCGCGCTTTCCACCGCCGCCTTCACCAGCGAGTTGTCCTCGAAGCACTGCACCGTGCTCACCGGCCCGTGGAAGCGGCGGCGCGCGCCGAAGTGCCGCCACACCGGCGGCAGCACCCGAAAGGCGCCGCTGTCGTCCGACTTGTGGGCGTCGCAAAGATCGCAGGTGGCGGGGGAAGGCGTGTTCATGGCGGGCTCCGCACAGAGGGGTTTCGACTCGCGCGCATTGTCGAGACAAACCCACCGGGCGCGCGCCTGGGCGCCCCACTGGAACGCCCCACGGGCCGCACACCCCCGAGGAGTGTTGTTTTCCGCGCCAAAAAGCGCGGTTTCCCCCTGGACACCCCTCGCAAAACCGCGTCTTCCTCCTTGGAAGCCGCGTGCAACTCCATTAGCATCATGTCGCTTGTGTGAGAGCGCGTTTTCCGCAAGCGAACACATCAACTTCTAGAAGGACATCCACCATGGCAACTGCGAAGAAAGCCGCCGCGAAGAAGGCCCCGGCGAAGAAGGCCGCTCCGGCCAAGAAAGCCGCTCCGGCGAAGAAGGCCGCCCCGGCCAAGAAAGCCGCTCCGGCGAAGAAGGCCGCCCCGGCCAAGAAGGCCGCTCCGGCGAAGAAAGCCGCCCCGGCCAAAAAGGCCCCGGCGAAGAAGGCCCCCGCCAAGAAGCGCACCCCCAACGCCGCCTTCATGAAGGCCCTGACCCCCAGCGCCGCCCTGGCCGCCATCGTGGGCGCCAACCCGCTGCCGCGCACCGAAGTGACCAAGAAGGTCTGGGACTACATCAAGAAGAACAAGCTCCAGGACTCGGTCAACAAGCGCATGATCAACGCCGACGCCAAGCTGAAGGAGATCTTCAAGAAGGCCCAGGCGTCCATGTTCGAGATGACCAAACTGGTCAACGATCACCTCAAGTGATCCCCCAACCGCCCGTGACACGGCGGTGAACCCGACAAAGCCGACGTCCCGTCGGCTTTGTCGTTTCTGCTCGTTCATCGGGCATTGGCTCCATCGCACGAATTCGATTGTGCGAAACTGAATTGTTTGTCACATCCGCTTGCATGGTCCCCTCGCCCGCGCCCTCCTCCCCCGAGCCTGCCTCGCCACCCCATGGCCAGGCCGTCGAGCTGCCGCCGGTGCAACACAAGACCGTGCTCGTCATCGACCTGGTGGAATCGGTGCGGCTGATGGCGCACAACGAGGAGCAGGTGGTGCGGCTGTGGCGCGGCTTCGTGCACCACGCCACCACCGAGGTGTTACCCCCGCACGGTGGCCGCCTGGTCAAGAGCCTGGGCGACGGCCTGCTGGCGGAGTTCGAGCACCCGGCCCAGGCGGTGCGCGCCGCGATGGCGCTGCACCGCCATTTCGACAGCGCCAACCAGAACCTGCCGGCGGCCCAGCAGTTGCACCTGCGCGCCGGACTCAACGCCACCCAGCTCTACATCGACGACAACGACATCTACGGCCAGGGCGTGAACCTGGCGGCGCGTGTGGCCGACCTGGCCGCACCAGGCGAGACCGTGGTCACCGCCAGCGTGTACGACGCCATCGTGGTCGGCATCGACGCCGACGTGCAGGACCGCGGCGAGAGCTACCTCAAGCACTGGCCCGAGCCGGTGCGCACCTGGACGGTGACGCCCGTTGCCGCCCAGGGCGCGGTGCCGCGCATGCCCGCGCCCGAGGCCGCCACCAGCGACTTCCGTCCCAGCATCGCGGTGGTGCCCTTCGAGACGCGCAGCCACGTCGCCGAACAGTTCGTCATCGGTGACCTGCTGGCCGACGGCGTGATCACCCAGCTCTCGCGCAGCCCCGACCTGCGGGTGATCTCGCGCCTGTCCACCAGCGCCTTCCGCGGCCGCCAGGCCACGGCGGCCGAGGTCGGCCAGCGACTGGAGGCCGCGTACACGCTCAGCGGCAGCTACGTGAGCTACGGCGACAAGGTGGTGATCAACGCCGAGCTCTGCGACAACCGCCGCGGCGAGGTGGTCTGGGCCGATCGCCTGGCCGGCGAGGTGATGGACCTGCTGCAGACCGAGAGCCAACTGATCCACCAGCTGAGTGAGGCCTGCTCCGAGGCCTTGCTGCACCACATGGTGCAGCGCACCCTGGTGCTGCCGGTGCCGCAGCTCGACAGCAACGCGCTGATGCTGGGCGGCATCACGCTGATGCACCGCTCCACGCCGCGCGACCTGCAGCGCAGCCAGCAGTTGCTGGAGGCCGTGGTGGACCGCCACAAGCGCGTCGCCACGCCCTGGGCCTGGCTGTCCAAGTGGCACATCATGCAGGTGGTGCAGGGCCTGACGGCGGAGCCCGCCCATGCCTTTCGCGAGGCGGTCAGCGTGGCCGACCGCGCACTCGATCTGGAACCGCACAGCTCGCTGGCCATGGCCATCAAGGGCCACGCGCTGTGTCACCTGGGCGAAAACATAGGCGAATCCCAGCGATTGCTCTTCTCCGCCACAGACGCCAATCCCAACGACCCCATGGCCTGGCTGTACCGGTGCGTCTGGTCAACGATGTGGGGCAATACGGCGGATGCCATTCCCGAGGCCTCCCGGGCATTGGAGTTGTCTCCACTGGACCCACAGCGCTACTACTTCGAAATGATGCTGGCCGCCAGCCACCTGGGCGCGGGAGAGCTGGAGAAGTCCATCCAGCATGGCGAACGCTCGCTGAAGAAGAACAGATACCACCTGCCGACCATTCGTACGCTGATGACCGCGCACTACGAATTGGGCCAGATCGAGCGGGCGCGCGAGATGTTCGGGCTGGTCAAACAGCTTCAGCCGTCGCTCACGCTGGCCACGTATCTGCAGACGGGAACTGTGAGCCCGACTCGTCAGCGCACGGCAAAAGTTTTGTCAGCCTTAGGCCTCAATTAACCAGCAGGAAGGAGAGAAGCAATGAGTGGAGGATTCAGCGGAGGATTCAGCGGCGGCTTTAGCGGCGGGTTCAGCGGCGGGTTCAGCGGCGGCTTCGGGGGCAACGCCCCAGGCGCCCTGGCGTCCGCCGACGCCCTCACCCTCTCGCGCGCCGCCATCGTCGGCCCCTACGAAGGCCCGGTGCTGCGCATCAAATGGCCGGCGTTCAACGACCCGGCCAACCTCAAGCGCTGGGACAACGGCCCACGCGTGCAAGCCATCGGCTCGGAGCTCATGGAGGGCTTGAGCTTCGATACGAATGCGCGCCAGTACCGCGCCGAACTGACATACGCCCGCCAGGGCCGCCCGCAGCCGCTGGTGACGCTCAAAGGGCCGGACGAAGCCCTGCTGAAGAAGCAGCTCTCGCTCGTCGCCGCCTACGCCGACCTGCGCAGCGACCGCTCGCTGGAGATCACCGAGCAGATGGGCTATCCCATCCCGTTCTGGGGCTCGGTCGTGGGCCTCACCGCGCACCGGCACAAGTACACGCTGCAGTTGCTGGAGGTCGGTTTGAACCTCACGTCCAGCGTCATCCAGCGCTTCAAGTTCATGTTCTCCACCACCCGCCCGGTGGAGTTCTCGCCGCAGATCCAACCCATGATCCCCACCCCGGGGCACGGCGCCTGGCCCAGCGGACACGCCACCGAGGCCTTCCTGGCCGCGAACCTGCTGCAGGCCCTGCTGGACGCCGGCATGCCCGCCACCGCCCGCCACCCCGGCAATGGCCAGGAAAGCCGCGAGCAGCTGCAGCGCCTGGCCGCGCGCATCGCCGTCAACCGCACCGTGGCCGGCGTGCACTACCCGGTGGACAGCGCCGCCGGCCGCCTGCTGGGCACCGCGCTGGCCGAGTTCATCGTGGCGCGCGCCACCAGCGGCAAGGTGCACGCGCGCGGCTTCAACTCCGCGCTGTTCCACGAGCCCGACGGCGCGCCCAAGGACTTCAGCCTGAACGACCCCATGGACCACGCCAGCGGCTACCCCTACACCCGCGACCCGCGCGCCCGCGCCGTGGGCGAGGCGCCGCTGCTGGCCTGGCTGTGGCAGGAAGCCGTGAAGGAATGGCCATG
>NZ_MKSS01000372.1:0-6127 GCF_001897365.1 Hydrogenophaga sp. 70-12 | reverse complement strand
CCCCTTGGTTCGTAGCCAAGTACTCTATCCAACTGAGCTACAGCCGCGAAGCCTCGCAGTATAGCAGGCTTTTTTGGTAGGCCGTGAAGGGCTTGAACCTTCGACCAAAGGATTATGAGTCCTCTGCTCTGACCAACTGAGCTAACGGCCCGAGCGCGGGATTGTAGGGCGCCCCCTGCGCACCTACCCCTGCTTGGCGTGGCTCAGCGCATTGCTCACCAGCTTGGCCGTCACGTCGACGATCTGGATCATGCGGTCGTAGGGCATGCGCTGCGGCCCGATCACGCCCAGGGTGCCGACGACCTGGCCGTCCACCTCGTAGGGCGCCGTCACCACCGACAGGTCTTCGTACGGCACCACCTGGCTTTCACCGCCGATGTAGATGCGCACGCCGTCGGCCTGCGTGGAGACGTCGAGCAGGCGCATGAGCTGGGTCTTCTGCTCGAACAGGTCGAACAGGCGGCGCAGGTTGCCCAGGTCGCTGCTGAACTCGCTCACCGACAGCAGGTTGCGCTCGCCGGCGACCACCACCTCGTCCTGCTGGGCCGGCTGCGCGCCGATGTCCACGGCCTGCTTCATCAGGTCGGCGATCTCGCCGCGCAGCGCGTCCAGCTCGGTGGTGAGGCGCTCGCGCACGGCCTCGATGGTGAGCCCCGCGTAGTGGGTGTTGAGGAAATTGGCCGCTTCGACCAGCTGCGACTGCGTGAAACTGGCCTGGGTCTGGATGATGCGGTTCTGCACCTCGCCGTCGGGCGAGACGATGATCACCAGCACGCGACGCTCGGACAGGCTGAGGAATTCGATGTGCCGGAACACCGAGGCCCGGCGCGGCGCCATGACCACGCCGACGAACTGCGACAGGCTGGACAGCAGGTGCGCGGCCTGGCTGATGACGCGCTGCGGCGATTCCGCGCCCGGCGCGCTGAACTCGGTGACGCGCGGCATCATTTCCTCGCGCCGCACGGTGAGCATGGTGTCCACGAAGAGCCGGTAACCGCGCGCCGTGGGAATGCGCCCCGCCGAGGTGTGCGGGCTGGCGATCAGGCCCAGCTCTTCCAGGTCGCTCATCACGTTGCGGATGGTCGCCGGCGACAGCTCCAGCCCGGCGGCCCGGGCCAGCGTGCGCGAACCCACCGGTTGCCCGTCGGCGATGTAGCGCTCCACCAGCGCCTTGAGCAGCAACTTAGCGCGATCGTCCATCATCCGAACCATTCTAAGGAAAGCCCCGGCGGCGCGCGCTGCGGTGCGGCGCAACCCACTTCGCCCACGACACCGTGTGATGTAATTTGCGCATGAATGCCCCGCTGCATCCCCGCGCCACGACACCCGCCGCGAAACGCCCCTTGCGCTTCGTCCACGTGGTCATCGTGGGCAAGTACCAGGCGCCGGGCGCCCGCCATGTGGTCGAGGAGATCGCCCAATTCCTGCACGCCCAGGGCTGCGAGGTCTCTCTGGAGCAGCAGACCGCGCAGAACACGGGGCTGACGGACTACCCCTCGCTCGATGTGCCCGGCATCGGCCGACACGCCCAGCTCGCGCTGGTCGTCGGGGGCGACGGCACCCTGCTGGGCATCGGCCGGCAGATGGCGCGCCAGGGCGTGCCGCTGGTGGGCATCAACCAGGGCCGGCTCGGCTTCATCACCGACATCGCCTTCGAGGACTACCGCGAAGCCCTGTGCCCCATCCTGCGCGGCGACTACCAAGAAGAGGCGCGCGCCCTGATGGCGGCCAGCGTTTGGCGCGACGGCCATTGCGTCTATGAGGCCACCGCGCTCAACGACGTGGTCGTCAACCGCGGCGCCGTGGCCAGCATGATCGAGTTGCGCGTGGAAGTCGACGGCCGCTTCGTGGCCAACCAGCGCGCCGACGGCCTGATCATCGCCTCGCCCACCGGCTCCACCGCCTACGCGCTGTCGGCCGGCGGGCCGCTGCTGCACCCGAGCATCGGCGGCTGGGTGATGGTGCCGATCGCGCCGCACACCCTGTCCAACCGCCCCGTGGTACTGCCCGCGCATTGCGAGATCGCCCTGGAGCTCGTCAACGGGCGCGACGCCAGCGCGAACTTCGACATGCAGACGTTCACGAGCCTGTTGCACGGCGACCGCATCGTCGTGAAGCGCTCGGAACACGCGCTGCGCCTGTTGCACCCGGTCGGCTGGAACTACTTCGACACCCTGCGCCGCAAGCTGCACTGGAACGAGGGCGCCTGACGCGGCCCGATTCACCCACTCCCTGCCATGAGCCTTCGACGCATCGTCCTGCGCGACTTCGTCATCGTCACCTCGCTGGACCTGGAACTGGCCAGCGGCTTCGGCGTGCTCACGGGCGAAACCGGCGCCGGCAAGTCCATCCTCATCGACGCGCTGCAGCTGGCGCTGGGCGCGCGCGGCGAGGCCGGCGTGGTGCGCGAAGGCGCGCCGCGCTGCGAGATCGCCGCCGAATTCGACCGGCCCGAATCCCTCCAGCCCTGGCTGGATGAGCAAGGCTTCGTCGACGATGGCGGGCTGCTGCTGCGCCGCACCATCGACACCGACGGCCGCAGCCGCGCCTGGATCAACGGCAGCCCGGCCACGCTCGCGCAACTGCGCGTGGCCGCCGACGCGCTGGTCGACATCCACGGCCAGCACGCCTGGCAGAGCCTCACGCGGGCCGAGGCCGTGCGCGAGCTGCTCGACGCCTATGCTGGCATCGACGCCACCGCCTTGAACGCGGCCTGGACCGCCTGGCGCCAGGCCGCCCTCACGCTGCGCGAGGCCCGCGAGCGGCAGGACGCCGCGCGCCAGGACAGCGAGCGCCTGGCCTGGCAGATCGCCGAGGTCGACAAGCTCGGCCCGCAGGCCGGCGAATGGGCCGAGCTGAACACGCGCCACGGTCGCCTGGCCAACGCCCAGGCCCTGATCGACGCCGCCGAAACCGCCGTGCAGGCGCTCGACGAGCAGGACGACAGCGCCACCCGCCTGCTCAGCCGCGCGGTGGCCGCGCTGCAGGCCCAGGCGCACGTGGAGCCCGCCTTCGCCCAGACCATCGAATCCCTGAACGGCGCGCTGGCCCAGGTGCAGGACGCGGTGCACGAGCTGCACCAGCACCAGCGCCACGCCGAACTCGACCCCTCCGCCCTGGCCGCGCTCGACGAGCGCCTGGGCGCCTGGCTTTCGCTCGCCCGCCGCTACCGCACCACGCCCGAGGAGCTGCCCACGCTGCACGCGCAGTGGAAGCACGAACTCCAGCGCCTCGCCGACACCCTGGACCTGGACGCGCTGGAGCGGCGCGAAGCCAGCGCGCGCGCCGCCTTCGACCAGGCCGCGCGCGCCGTGGGCCGCCAGCGCCAGAAGGCCGCGCCGCGCCTGGCCGCCGCCGTGACCGACGCCATGCAAACCCTGGGCATGCAGGGCGGCCGGTTCGAGGTGGCCTTGCAAGCGCTGGCCGAACCCCAGTCGTTCGGCCTGGAGCAGGTGGAGTTCCGCGTGGCCGGCCACGCCGGCAGCACGCCCAAGCCGGTGGCCAAGGTCGCCTCGGGCGGCGAACTCTCGCGCATCGCCCTGGCCATCTCGGTCGTCACCAGCCGCCTCGGCCAGGCGCCCACGCTGATCTTCGACGAGGTGGACGCCGGCATCGGCGGCGCCGTCGCGCACACGGTCGGCCAGATGCTGCGCCAGCTCGGCCAGGACAGGCAGGTGCTGGCCGTGACCCACCTGGCCCAGGTGGCGGCCTGCGCCGACCACCACCTGCTGGTGGCCAAGCAGCGCCAGGGCCAGCAAACCCTGAGCAGCGTGCAGGCCATCGACGCCGAGGCGCGCGTGCGCGAACTGGCGCGCATGCTCGGCGGCAACGAACGCTCTGAAATCTCGCTCGCGCACGCGCGCGAGCTTTTGTCGGCCTGATGAACACTCCCTCCCCCACCGAACTCGTCGTCATCACCGGCATGTCCGGTTCGGGCAAGTCGGTCGCGCTCACCGCCCTCGAAGACCTGGGCTTCTACTGCGTCGACAACCTGCCGCCCGAGTTGCTCGAGGCCTTCATCGACCTGGACCGCCACGACCGGGTGCGCAAGGTCGCCATCGCCATGGACGTGCGCAGCGCCCAGTCGCTGCCCGGCCTGCCGCGCCGCCTGGCCGCGCTGCGCTCGCGCGACGTCCACCTCACCACGCTGTTCCTCGACTCGACCACCGACACCCTGGTGCGCCGCTTCTCCGAAACGCGCCGCCTGCACCCGCTGTCGCTGCAGGAGACCGACGACCAGCGCCGCGCGCTGACCGACGCCATCGAATACGAGCGCGAGCTGCTGGCCGAGTTGCGCGAGCAGGCCCTGGTGCTGGACACCAGCCTCACGCGCGCGGCGCAGCTGCGCAGCCAGGTGAAGGAGTTGGTGGGCGCGACGCGCACGCCCATGACGCTGGTGTTCGAGTCCTTCGCATTCAAGCGCGGCATTCCCATGGACGCCGACTTCGTGTTCGACGTGCGCATGCTGCCCAACCCGCACTACGACCCGCTGCTCAAGCCCCTGACCGGGCGCGACGCGCCGGTGGCGCGTTTCCTTGAAGCCAGCCCCGACGTGCTGGCGATGGAGGAGCAGATCCGCACCTTCCTGCGGCATTGGCTGCCCCACATGGAACGCGACCACCGCAGCTACGTCACGGTGGCCATCGGCTGCACGGGCGGTCAGCACCGTTCGGTGTTCCTGGTGGAGCGCCTGGCCGCGCACTTCGGCCAGGACTGGGTGGCGCGCGTGCGCCACCGCGAGGCCGACTACTGGTCCAGGACCTGAGGGTCCCAGGCGCCGCCGAGCAGGCTGCGCACCGGCGCCGGCAGGCCCACCGCGGCCAAGGCCGACCGCTTCACCCACTCGCCGGCCCAGCCGGCGGGGGCCTCGTCCACCGCCACCCAATGCGGCAGCAGCTGCAGTTCGCGGTGGGTCAGCGCGTGGGCCACCGGCTCGGTGGCGGTCCAGTGCGACGGCCAGCCGGCCGGCACCGCAGCCCGCATGTCGTCTTCGCCCGCGAACACCGGGGGCGAGTGCAGGCCGGCCCAGATGCCGCGTTCGGGCCGGCGCTGCAGCCACACGGCATCACCGCGCACGGCGAACAGCAGCCACCAGCGCTCGAAGCGCCGCTGCACACGGCGCGTTTTCACGGGGTAGCGCGCGATGGCCTCGCGCTCGAAGGCCAGGCAGAGCCCGCGCGCCGGGCAAACCTCGCAGCGCGGGCGTGTGCGCGTGCACACCGTGGCGCCCAGGTCCATCAGGCCCTGGGTGTAGGCGCGCATGTCCTCAGCCGACGGCTGGGGCGGCAGCAGACCCTGGGCCAGGTCCCACAGCGCGCGCTGGCTCGCGGCCTGGCCCACGTCGCCGTCGAACGCCAGCAGGCGCGCCAGCACGCGCTTGACGTTGCCATCCACGATGGACACGCGCTCGCCGAAGCAGAACGCCGCGATGGCCGCCGCCGTGGACGCGCCGATGCCCGGCAGCGCTTCCAACCCGGCCGCCGTGGTGGGGAAGCGGCCCGCGTGGTCGGCCACCACCGCCTGCGCGCAGCGGTGCAGGTTGCGCGCGCGGCTGTAGTAGCCCAGGCCGCTCCACAGGGCCATCACCTCGTCGATGGGTGCGGCCGCGAGCGCGGCCACGTCGGGGAAGCGTTCGAGGAAACGCGGGTAGTAGGCCAGCACGGTCGACACCTGCGTCTGCTGCAGCATGATCTCGGACAGCCAGACGCGGTAGGGATCGCGCGTGCCCTGCCAGGGCAGGCCGTGCCGGCCGTCCCGGGCCTGCCAGCGGATGAGGCGCGGCGCGAAGTCCGCCGGCAGCGCCTGCACGGGATTGCCTTGCGTGCTGCGCACTGCGGTGCGAGCGCCTTCGGGCGGCCGTGCGGCGCTCATTGAGAAACCTCCGTGCTGCGCACTGCGGTGCGAGCGCCTTCGGGCGGCCGTGCGGCGCTCATGCCGCCAGGGCTTCGGCGGGTTCTTCGTCGGGCGCTGCGAGCAGGTGCGCGGTGAGTTCCTCGAACTTGGCCTCGAGCTGGTTGAGCGCCGCCTGCTGCGCCTGCAACTCGCGGATGCGCTCGTCGAGGCCACTGGCGGCCTGCTGGATGCGCGAGACCGCCTCGATGCGGCGCGTGAAGTTGCGGCGGCGCTC
>NZ_MKSS01000371.1:0-6109 GCF_001897365.1 Hydrogenophaga sp. 70-12 | reverse complement strand
GCGAGACCTCCGCCGCGGACGCGATCCTGCGCCGCAAGGCGCAGCAGACCGACGACCTGGCCAAGGCCGTGCCGTGGAACGACAACAAATCGCTGGAGCACGGCTTTTCCCAGGGCCTGGCGCCCGCGAAAGGCGTCACGGCCCAGCCCCGGAGTCCGCTGCCGACCGGCAGCACCGTGTCCGAGGCGAACACCTCGGAGAAAACCGGCGACCCGGTGGCCGAGGGTCTCAATGCGGTGCATGGGCGGCTCGACCGCGTGCGCGCGGACGCCGCCGGCCAGGCCCTCACCACGAACCAGGGCGTGGCCATCGCGGACAACCAGAACTCGCTGAAGGCCGGCCTGCGCGGGCCGGTGCTGCTGGAAGACTTCATCCTGCGCGACAAGCTCACGCACTTCGACCACGAGCGCATTCCCGAGCGCATCGTGCACGCGCGCGGCTCCGCGGCCCACGGCTACTTCGAGTGCTACGAGCCGCTCACCGAACTCACCCGCGCGGCGCCCTTCCAGGCGGCGGGCCAGGTCACGCCGGTGTTCGTGCGCTTTTCCACCGTGGCGGGCGAACGCGGCTCCAAAGACACCGCGCGCGACGTGCGCGGCTTCGCGGTGAAGTTCTACACCGACGAGGGCAACTGGGACCTGGTGGGCAACAACATGCCGGTCTTCTTCATCCAGGACGCGATGAAGTTTCCCGACCTCGTGCACGCGGTCAAGCCCGAGCCGCACCACGCCATGCCGCAAGCCGCCAGTGCGCACGACACCTTCTGGGACTTCGTCTCGCTGATGCCGGAGTCCACCCACATGCTGATGTGGCTCATGTCGGACCGCGCCATTCCGCGCAGCTACGCCACCATGCAGGGCTTTGGCGTGCACACCTACCGGCTCGTGAACGCGGCGGGTGAGTCGGTGTTCGTGAAGTTCCATTGGTTGCCCCAGGCGGGCACGCATTCGCTGGTGTGGGACGAGGCGGTGAAGATCTCGGGTGCCGACCCCGACTACCACCGCCGCGACCTGTGGGAGCGCATCGAGGCCGGTGCCTACCCGACGTACGAACTGGCCCTGCAGGTGTTCACCGAGGAGCAGGCCGAGCGCTTCAGCTTCGATGTGCTCGATGCGACGAAGATCGTGCCCGAGGAGCTGGTGCCGCTGCGGCCCGTGGGGCGCATGGTGCTCAACCGCAACCCCGACAACTTCTTCGCCGAAACCGAGCAGGTGGCGTTCTGCACCGCGAACGTGGTGCCGGGCATCGACTTCTCCAACGACCCGCTGCTGGCCGGGCGCATCCATTCGTACGTGGACACGCAGATCAGCCGCTTGGGCGGGCCCAACTTTCACGAGATCCCGATCAATGCGCCCATTGCGCCGGTGCACAACAACCAGCGCGACGGCATGCACCGCCAGACCATTCACCGCGGCCGCGTGTCCTACGAGCCCAACTCGCTTGGCGGCGGCTGCCCCTTTCAGGCCGGCGCAGCGCAGGGCTTCGTCTCCGTGCCCGCGCGCCTGCAGGCCAAGGAAGAGCAGGGCAAGGTGCGGGCCAAGCCGGAAAAGTTTGCCGACCACCACACGCAGGCCACGCTGTTCTACGACAGCCAGACGCCGGTGGAGCAGGCACACATCGCGGCGGCCTTCCGTTTCGAGCTGAGCAAGGTCACCGTGCCGGCCATTCGCGCGCGCATGGTCGCCTCGCTGCGCAACGCATCCGAGGCGCTGGCGCAGGCGGTGGCCGATGGCCTGGGGATGGACGAACTGCCCCCGCCGTTGCCGCGCGCCCTGGCGACGCCGGCCAAGCCCGAAGTGAGGCAATCGCCCGCGCTCTCGCTGATGGCCCGTCCGGGCGACGGCCGCATCGCTGGACGGCGCATTGCCGTGATCGTGGCCCATGGGGTGCAGGGGGCGGCGGCCGAGCGGCTGCAGGCGGCGCTCGCGGCGCAGGGTGCGGTGGTGGAGTTCGTGGCCCCGCGCGTGGGCCGCGTGCGGGGGGCCGATGGGGTGGACCTGGAGGCCACGGCCTCGCTGGAGAACAAGCCGGGCGTCCTGTTCGACGCGCTCGCCTGGCCGCACGGCGAGGAGGGTGTGGCCACGCTGGCGCGGGATGGCCACACGATGGAGGCCCTCAAGGATGGCTACCGCCACGCCAAGGCGCTGCTGCTGGTGGGCGCCGCGCAGACGCTGCTGGACATGGCGGGCGTGCCCACCACCACCGCCACGGGCGATCCGGACCCTGGCCTGGTGCTGGCGGATGGCGAGGAGGGCGCGGACGCTTTCGTCGCCGCCATCGCGCGGCACCGCCACCCCGAGCGCGAGACGGACCCGCCGCAGGTGTGAGCCTCAGTGCTTGGCCAGCAGCTCGGAGGCCCGATAGCCCGGCGCCACCCCTTGCACCAGCACCGTGGCGCCGTCCGCGTTTTGCGTGCGCAGCGGCAGGATGGCCTGATAGGCATCGGACTGGTACCAGGCGCGCGCGTGGTCCATCGAGGGAAATTCGATGACCACGAGGTGTCCGGGGAAGGGTCCCTCCATGACCACCGGGTTGTCGCCATGCACCAGGAAGCGGCCGCCGTGCGCGTCCAGCGTGTCGGTGATCTCCTGGATGTAGGTGACGATGTCGGGGCCCCACTCGACGTGGCGCAGGTGAGCGATGGCGTAGGCAGTCATGGCGGATCTCCGGGCGGACGGTGGGTGGGCCTCGGGACCTCCCCTTGGCCTGCCTTCATCTTCCCCCCGGGGTGTCCCGGCTGGCGATGACCCGTGAGGTCATGCCCGCGGTCCGGGTCTGGTCAGACCGTCTCGCGGACCGCCTCACCCAGCGGCAGACAGGCCAGCAGCCCGGCCGGTGTGCGGACCTGCAAGGCCAGGAAGTCGCCGAACTGCACGAGGCGCGCGATCGGCGCCGGCGCAGGCGCTGCGGCCTCGCGCGCCCCGGCATGGGCGAAGGGGGCTGACGCGGCCATCGCCCGGGGACTCGACACCTGCAACACGGCGACCAGCCCCGCTGGATCGCGCTGCGCCAGCGCCCACTGGCACAGGGCCAGCAGGCAGTCGGTGTCCTCGTCCGAGGGCCGCGCCGGCGCCGCCGGCCGGCGCAAGCGCTGCAACAGGCGGTGCAGTTGCTGGCGCGAGGCCGCCTCGCTGCGCCCGGTCAGGCGCCCCAGCTCGGCGTGGCTGAAGTCGAATACCTCGACCAGCAGGACGGCCGCGGCATCGGCTGCCGCCAAGGTGTGGACCACATGCCGCAAGGCCTGCTCGACCCGTTGCGCCTGTTCGGCCAGTGCCTGTGGCGCTTCGCTCTCGACGGCTGTCGCGCCGTGGTCACCCGCTTGCTCCAGCAGGGCGTGGTATCGCTGACGCCGCCGCCAGGCGTCGATGCACAGGTGGCGCAACACGGTGACCAGCCAGGCCTCCCGGCCACTGGCATCGGGTGGTAGGCCGCCCTGCGCCGTGCGCAGCCAGGTGTCCTGCACCAGGTCTTCGGCCTCATCGCCGTGCGCCAGCCAGTGCCGCGCCAGCGCGACCAGGCGGTGGCGCAGCGCTTCATCGTCGATCAGGGGGTGGGAGTCGGCCGGAGTTGTCACGAAAAAACCCGCTCGTTCGTTTACCGGATGAAGCTAACACACAGGAGCGATTCCCATGCCTTCCCCGGACACCGACACGCCCACCCGCCCCGCCAACGCCCAGGACAGCGCCTTCTTGGAGGAGAAGGCCTTTCGCGCCCGCACCGTGCTGGTGTTCGGAACAATCACCGACGCGCTGGCCGCGGAGACGGTGCGCAAGCTGCTGGCCCTGGACGCCGAGGCGCGCGCGCCCATCACCATGATCGTCTCCTCGCCGGGCGGCCACCTCGAATCGGGCGACGCCATCCACGACGTGGTGCGTTTCGTGGCCTCGCCGGTCCACATGGTCGGCACAGGCTGGGTGGGCAGCGCCGCCACCCACCTCTATCTGGGCGCGGCCCGCGAGCGCCGTGTCTGCCTGCCCCAGACGCGCTTCCTGATCCACCAGCCCAGCGGCGGTGCGGGCGGTGCCGCCAGCGACATGGCGATCCAGGCCCAGGAAATCCTCAAGGCCCGCGAGCGCATCGCCGAGGTCATTGCGCTCGAAACCGGCCAGCCGCTCGAGCGGGTGCGCCAGGACATCGAGCGCGACCGCTGGATGCCGGCGCAGGAGGCCGTCGCCTATGGCCTGGCCTCGCGCGTGATCCGGCGGCGCGAGGAATTGGGGCTCTGAGCTTGGAACCCAAGTCCTGGCCTGCCCGGAGGGACTCGAACCCCCGACCTGCTGCTTAGAAGGCCAAAAATCCAGGCTTTCTAAGCCGTTGATCTGTCTAAAGTTTTCGGCATTTCTGCCGAAATTCGAGGTCAACGGGGACAATTTGGGGACAGTTCGCAGTATGAAATTCAGTGCGATCGCATCGAATAGGGGCCTTTCATGGCCTCGGTGAAGCAGCGCCCCAGCGGGACTTGGCAGGCAAAGGTCCGTCGCCTGGGGTTCCCCGACCAGTCCAAGACGTTCGCGCGAAAGACCGACGCGGAAGCGTGGGCGAGGGCTGTTGAGCGGGAAATGGACGTGGGCAGTTTTGTTTCGAGGAACAAGGCAGAGAACACCACATTCGGCGAGGCCGTCGATCGCTACCTGGCTGAAGTCGTGCCCAAGCTTCGGGCGCAGCGCCAGCCCACCAGCATGTTGCTCAAATTGAAAGAGCGTTTCGGCGAGTACTCGCTGGTGGCCATTCAGCCGTCGATGCTCGCGGCCTATCGTGACGAGCGGCTTCGAGCCGTTGGCCCCCAGACCGTGACCCACGAGCTGGGGCTGGTGAACCGGGTCTTTAAAGCCTGCCAACTCGATTGGGGCATTCCGCTGCCGCAGGGCATCCCGACGGCGGGCATTCGCAAGCCCAAGTTGCCGCCCGGCCGAGATCGACGCCTGGAGGGTGACGAGGAGGCGATCCTGCTGCGGTCGCTCGGTCAGGCGGCGACTCCCTGGATGAAGGCTGCTTTCGTTCTGGCCGTCGAAACGGCAGCCCGAAGGAGCGAACTGCTTTCCCTGGCCTGGCAGGAGGTTGACCTGACCAGGCGTGTCGCTCGCATTCGAGGGGTCGATGGTCGCGCCACGAAGAACGACCAGCGCTACCGCGATGTGCCGCTGTCCACGCGAGCGGTGGCGACACTGGCTCAACTGCCGCGTTCAACGACCGGTCGGGTGCTGCCCATCACCGCGGATGCGCTCGACTCGTCCTGGGATCGCCTGATCGCCCGATGCCGGCGCGAGCACGTTCATGGCGTTCTCACCAGGAAGCTCGAAGAACAGGGGATCGACGCGGCACGAGAGATTCGGGCCTTGGTCTACAAGAAGCGGGCCCCGCTGGACATGACGCTGAAGCTGCTCGCAGAAGTCGAGCGTGTGGAGATTCGGTTCCTGGATCTGCATTGGCATGATCTTCGGCACGAAGCGGTCTCGCGCTTGGCCGAGCGCCTGCAAATGCACGAACTGATGAAGGTCACGGGGCAGAAGACCGCCAAGATGGTCGCTCGGTACTACCACCCACGTGCCGAGGACCTTGCTGCGAAGCTGGGCTAGCTAGATGCGCGCCTTGCGGAGACTGAAACTCATTGAAGGGCGCCGTCCAAATAGAATGAATGACCTCAGTGCGACAGTGGACCTCAACCTCGAAAGATCTCATGTCTGCGGCGGACTACCTCAAGCTCTTCATGCTCTTTGGCATCGCGATCGGCATCGTGCTGAATCGGCGTTTGGCGCGATCGAGCGTCGCGCTTCGAATCGCGAACAAGCACTACGTTGACCAAACTGATCGCATGTTTGGTCTGAATGACTGAGCGGTGCCGAGCGCACGAAAGGCGTGCTCCTCGTATTGCCGTGAGGATTTCCACGCGATTTCGCGGTGCGCTTCCCATCCGCATGAAATTGACCCTGGCAAGGAGGCGGGTTTAGGTGAAGGACCATTGAGGCAGAGGCTCCCCACGGCTCAAGGCGAGCATCGAGCGCGAAGCCAGCTTCATGAACTTGAGCGTTTCCCACATCGTTCTGGGCTTGGCCGTATCCCGCAGGCCAAGATCGTCCACCATGCGCTCCAGTTCCGGGTCCAGGTGCGC
>NZ_MKSS01000370.1:0-827 GCF_001897365.1 Hydrogenophaga sp. 70-12 | reverse complement strand
GCCCGCTGCACGACGATGTGGTGGTCTACCAGGCCCGGCGCGGCGACTTCGGGCCCGAGTTCAACTGGGTCGAGCCGCGCGCGCGCAGCTACGTGGCGCTCGACCCGCGCGCCGACCTGCCCGAGCAGTACTGGCGCCGCACGCGCGAGGGCCGCACGCTGGAGATCCACACCTTCCGCTTTCCCGAAGGCGGCCTGGTGCGCACCTACGCCGACGTCACCTCCTACATCGAGGCCCAGGAAGCGCTGCGCGGCGAGCGCCAGCGCCTGGCCTGGGTGCTGGAGGCCACGCGGCCCGGCATCTGGGAAACCAACCTGGCCGACGGCAGCATGAGCATCAACGACCGCTGGGCCGAGATGCTGGGTTACGCGCGCGCCGAGCTCGAGCCCGTGAACCATGCGACCTGGTCCTCGCGCGTGCACCCCGAGGACCTGCCGCGCGCCATCGAGGCGCGCGAGCGCCACACCTCGGGGCTCTTGCCGTACTACGAATGCGACCTGCGCCTGCGCCACAAGGACGGCCACTGGGTCTGGGTGAACTCGCGCGGGCGCGTGCACCAGCGCGACGCCGAGGACCGTGCGCTCTATATGTCGGGCACGCACCTGGACATCAGCGAGCGCGTGGCCGCGCAGGAACAGATCCGCGCCCTCAACGCCGGCCTGGAGCAGCGCGTGCGCGAGCGCACCGCCGAACTGGAGCGCTCCATGCGCGACATGGAGGCCATCTCGTACTCCATCGCGCACGACCTGCGCGCGCCACTGCGTTCGGTCAACGGCTTCGCGCAGATCCTGGCCGAGGAGGAGTCGCAGCGACTGAGCGAGAGCGGG